>CBDDRX010000066.1:0-2826 GCA_965233165.1 uncultured bacterium
GACATGTACAGCAAGACTCGCGCAGAAGGCTTCGGTGCGGAAGTGAAGCGGCGCATCATGATTGGCACCTACGCGCTCTCGGCCGGCTACTACGATGCGTACTACCTCAAAGCACAGCAGCTGCGTCGGCTGATTGCCGAAGACTTTACGCGCGCCTTCGAAAAGTGCGATGTCATCGCCGGTCCCACGAGCCCGACCACCGCTTTCAAACTTGGCGCCAAGACCGACGATCCGGTCGCAATGTATCTCTCCGACATTTACACGATCTCGGTCAACCTCGCCGGCCTGCCCGGTATGTCGATTCCGGCCGGTTTCGACGGTAAGGGGTTACCGATCGGGTTGCAGCTGATCGGCAAGTATTTCGACGAAGCCAGGCTGCTAAACGTCGCGCATCGCTATCAGCAAGCGACCGATTGGCACCGTCGCATGCCGAAGGGTTTCGAATAGCCATGGAATGGGAAACCGTCATTGGTCTTGAGGTGCACGCCCAGTTGCTCACGCAGAGCAAGGCGTTTTCCGGCGCGTCCACGAAGTACGGTGCGGCGCCGAATACGCAGGCGTGCGCTGTCGATATCGCACTTCCCGGTGTGCTGCCCGTCTTCAATAAAGAAGCGACGCGCATGGCGGTTAAGTTGGGCTTGGCGGTTGGGGCGAAGATCAATCATCGCTCGATCTTCGCGCGCAAGAATTACTTCTATCCCGACCTGCCCAAGGGCTACCAGATCAGCCAGTACGAGACGCCCGTCGTAACGGGAGGCGTCGTTGAAATCGTCGTGGACGGCAGGCAGAAATCGATCAGCCTGACCCGCGCCCACCTCGAGGAAGATGCGGGCAAGTCGCTGCACGAGGGGTTCCACAATTTCACCGGCATCGACCTGAACCGGGCCGGCACGCCGTTGCTGGAGATCGTGTCCGAGCCCGAGATGCGGAGCGCCGAAGAAGCGGTCGCGTACGCCAGGGCGCTGCACTCCCTCGTGCGCTGGATCGGCATCTGCGACGGCAACATGCAGGAAGGCTCGTTCCGCTGCGATGCCAACGTGTCGGTCAGGAAAGCCGGCGACCCGAAGCTCGGCACCCGCTGCGAGATCAAGAACCTCAACTCCTTCCGCTTCATGGAGCAGGCGATCGCGTTCGAGGCGAAGCGCCAGATCGAGCTCATCGAGGACGGCGGGAAGGTGGTACAGGAGACGCGCCTCTACGACCCGGAGCGCAACGAGACCCGCTCGATGCGCTCCAAGGAAGACGCCCAGGACTACCGCTACTTCCCCGACCCCGACCTCCTGCCGCTCGTCATCAGCGAAAGGATGATCGAAGAGGTTCGCAAGACCATGCCGGAGCTTCCGCAGGTCAAGCGCCGCAGGATCGAGGCGAGGGGCGTTCCCGCTCACGTCGCTGGCCTCGTCACCTCCAGTCGCGATCGCGCGGAGTTTTTCGAGGCGTCCATTTCTGCCGCGGACGTCATGCGGTTTCCGTCCATCTACGAATCCACGGCCAATGCGATCAACGGGGAGATTGCTTCCTACCTGAACGAAAACGACCTGCCTTTCTCCAGGAGTCCTCTAAGCGCGTTCGACCTGGCGGCGATCCAGACGCGGGTGGCGGACGGAACTGTCTCGGGCAAGGCCGCGAAAGACCTCCTGCGCGCAAAGCTCGAGGGCGAGAAGGCGCCGGTCGACGCGCTGATCGAGCAACGCGGACTGCAACAGATCAGCGATGCCGGCGAGATCGAGAAGCTGGTCGACGAGGCGATCGCGGCGGGGGCGAAGCAGGTGGAGGACTACCGCGCCGGCAAGGAGAAGGCGCTGCAGTCCCTGGTGGGGCAGGTGATGAAGGCGAGCCGGGGCAAGGCGAATCCGGCGCAGGTGAGCGAGCTCCTGCGCCGCAGGCTGAAGGCCTAGGCTAGCGACCCTTGGTGAGCGCGAGGAAGCGCTTCCTGTCCTCGTCGTACTTCGCGTTGATCACGTCCACCTGCTTCTTGCGCTGCTCGAGCGCGTCCTGCTGCAGCTTCAGGTCCACTTCCGCGGTGCGCATGTCCTCGACCAGCTTGGGCGGGGGCTTGGCGCCGCTTTTCGCCGCCTTGCCGCTCTTGTCCGCCCGCGCGCCGTCGGAATAGAACTCCATCTCCTTCGCGTAGCCCGCCTGGCGCTTGCGGATCGCCTCCATGCGCGTCTCGACCTCCTTCACCAGCTTGGCGTTGTCGGCGAGCGCGCGGCTGCGGGCGTCCTCGATGTCCTTCTCGCTCGTATACGTGGCGAGCAGCGCGCGGTTGCGGCGCGCCTCCTCCTTGTTCGCGGCGTCTTCCTGGCGCTTCCTCGCCGCGTCGGCTTCCCGCTCCTTGCGCATCCTCTCGTCGGCTTGCGCATCGACGCGGTAGAGGACGGTCCCATGCGGGCTGAGCGCCTCCACCGGCTGGCCGATGCACTGCGTGGGAACGGTCGAGCCGTAGTACTTCTTGCCGTCCTTGCCGGTGCAGCGGAACGTGTGCGCCTGCGATTTCGCCTGCGCCCACGCGGCGAGCGGCAGCGCGGCCATCGAGGCGGCCAGGGCGCCGAGCACTGCGAGTCTGTGGATCATGCGTCCTCCCGAAGCCGGTTTTTCGGCGATTCTACCCTGTAGAATCTGGCCGCCCATGCACTCCTCCGACCCGGTTTTCATCGCCGAGACGACGGCCCGCATGCTCCTGGAAGTGAAGGCGGTCCTGTTCAGCGAGGACAAGCCGTTCATCTTCACCTCGGGCTGGGCGAGCCCGGTGTACATCGACTGCCGCAAGCTCATCTTCTATCCACGCGTCCGGGAGCAACTGGTTGACTTCGCCGAGTCGACCCT
>CBDDRX010000067.1:0-8172 GCA_965233165.1 uncultured bacterium
CAACGTGACCGTGGCCGGCGGCGACGTGCGTATCCGCGGCACGGTCGACGGCTACCTGCAGGCCGGGGGCGGCCACGTGGTGATCGATGGCGTCGTGCGCGGCAATGTCGAGGCGGGCTCGGGCGGGATCGAGCTCGGGCCGAACGCGCGCATCGGCGGCGTGCTGCGCTACGCGAGCCGCGACGAGCTGCGCCGCGATCCTGCCGCGCAGGTGGGATCCGTCGAGCGCATCGCCCTGCCCGAGCGCATGCCCAGGGATGCGCCGAAGCGCATCGCGCGCGGCGCCTCCTTCGTCTGGACTGCGGGGCTGCTGCTGCTCGCGGCGCTGTTCGCCGCCGCGCTGCCCGGCATGAGCGCCGGCATCGCCGCGACGCTGCGCGCGCGGGGCGCGCTCGCTCCTCATCGGCTTCATCGCGCTGGTCTGCATTCCCGCCGCGGCGGTCATCGCCGCGGCCACGGTCATCGGCCTGCCGCTCGCGCTGGCGGCCTTCGCGCTCTATCCCGTGCTGCTCCTCCTTGGCTACGTGGCGAGCGGCGTCTCGCTCGGCACGCTCGCCCTCGGGCCGGAGCGCGGCTCGCGCACCGCCTGGCGGATCGCCGCCGCGGTTGCCGGCATGCTGGCCGTGAGCCTCGCGGCGCGCATCCCCTACGCGGGCTGGATGATCCTGCTCGCCGCGCTGCTCCTCGGCCTCGGCGCGCTCCTTACCCAGCTCAGGCGGGCAGTGCGGCCCTGACGCCGCTCAGGCAGCGCGAGCCCCGCCGCCCGTTGATGCTCGTCAAAGCCCGCGGCGCCCGGCGGGGTAGGCTGCTCGATAGCCCGAGGCAATGGGCGCCATCCAATCAAACGATTTCCCAGGCGCAGCGCGCTGCCATTCAATGGCGCTTCGCCAAGAACACAGACTCACTCAAAGGACGGAAAGACCATGGATATGAAGACCGATGACAAGACCGCGGGTAAATGCCCCGTCGCGCATGCCCCCGCCGCACGCAGGTCGAACCGCGACTGGTGGCCGAACCAGCTCGACCTGAAGGTCCTTCACCAGAACTCCGCCCTGTCCGATCCGATGGGGGAGGCGTTCGATTACGCGAGCGAGTTCAAGAGCCTCGACCTGGACGCGGTGATCAAGGACCTGCTTGCGCTGATGCGCGAATCGCAGGACTGGTGGCCGGCGGACTTCGGGCACTACGGGCCCCTGTTCATCCGCATGGCGTGGCACAGCGCGGGCACGTACCGCGTCGGCGACGGGCGCGGCGGCGCCGGGGCCGGCCAGCAGCGCTTCGCGCCGATCAACAGCTGGCCCGACAACGCGAACCTCGACAAGGCGCGCCGGCTCCTGTGGCCGATCAAGCAGAAGTACGGCCGCAAGCTCTCCTGGGCGGACCTGATGATCCTCGCGGGCAACGTCGCGCACGAGTCGATGGGGTTCAAGACCTTCGGCTTCGGCGGCGGCCGCGCGGACGTCTGGGAGCCCGACGAGAGCGTCTACTGGGGCTCCGAGGGCAAGTGGCTCGCCGACGAGCGCTACTCGGGCGAGCGCGATCTCGCCAATCCCCTCGCCGCGGTGCAGATGGGCCTGATCTACGTGAATCCGGAAGGGCCGAACGGCAATCCCGACCCGCTCGCCTCGGCGCGCGACATCCGCGAGACGTTCGCGCGCATGGCGATGAACGACGAGGAGACGGTCGCGCTGATCGCCGGCGGCCATACCTTCGGCAAGACCCACGGCGCGGGCGATGCGGCGCTGGTGGGCCCCGAGCCCGAAGCCGCGACGCTGGAGGAGCAGGGCCTGGGCTGGAAGGGCGGGTTCGGCGCCGGCAAGGGCGCCGACACGATCACGAGCGGCCTGGAAGTCACCTGGACGACCACGCCGACCAAGTGGAGCAACAACTTCTTCTGGAACCTGTTCGGCTACGAATGGGAGCTCACGAAGAGCCCGGCCGGCGCGCACCAGTGGACGCCGAAAGGCGGCATGGGCGCGGGGACGGTGCCGCATGCCCACGACAAGGCGAAGCGCATCGCGCCCGCCATGCTGACCACCGACCTCGCGCTGCGCTTCGACCCGGCGTACGAGAAGATCTCGCGGCGCTTCCTGGAGAACCCGGACCAGTTCGCCGATGCGTTCGCGCGGGCGTGGTTCAAGCTCACCCACCGCGACATGGGCCCGATCGCGCGCTACCTCGGGCCGCTCGTGCCGAAGCAGGCGCTGCCGTGGCAGGACCCGATCCCCGCGGTGGACCACCCGCTCATCGGCGAGCAGGACATCGCCGCGCTGAAGGCGAAGATCCTCGCGTCGGGCCTGACCGTCTCGCAGCTCGTCTCGGCGGCGTGGGCGTCGGCATCGACGTTCCGCGGCTCGGACAAGCGCGGCGGCGCGATCGGCGCGCGCATCCGCCTCGCGCCGCAGAAGGACTGGGAGGCCAACCAGCCCGCCCAGCTCGCGAAGGTGCTGCGCACGCTGGAAGCCATCCAGAAGGGGTTCGGGAAGAAGGTTTCCCTGGCCGACCTGATCGTCCTGGGCGGCTGCGCCGCGATCGAAAAGGCCGCGAAGGCGGCCGAAGTCGACGTGAAGGTTCCTTTCACGCCGGGGCGCATGGATGCGTCGCAGGAGCAGACCGACGTCGCCTCCTTCGCCCCGCTCGAGCCCGCCGCCGACGGCTTCCGCAACTACCTGCGCGGCAAGCCGCGCACGTCGCCTGAAGAGATGCTGGTGGACCGCGCGCAGTTGCTTACGCTCACGGCGCCGGAGATGACGGTCCTCGTCGGCGGCCTGCGCGTGCTGGGCGCGAACGTGGGGCAATCCCCGCATGGCGTCCTCACCATCCGGCCCGAGCGGCTGACGAACGACTTCTTCGTCAACCTGCTCGACATGCGCACGCAATGGCAGCCCCGCGCGGGCGCCGAGGGCGTGTACGAGGGGCGCGACCGCAAGACGAACGAAGTCGCCTGGACGGCGACGCGGGTCGACCTGATCTTCGGCTCGCACTCCCAGCTCCGGGCCATCGCGGAGGTCTACGCGAGCGCGGACGCGAAGGAGAAATTCGCGAAGGACTTCGTGGCGGCGTGGACGAAGGTGATGAACCTGGACCGCTTCGACCTCGCCCGCAGGGGCGGCTAGACCCGGACGGGGCGGTTCGGGAGCTCGTCGCGGTCGGCGGCGCCGGCGGGGAAATGCCGGGCGAGAAGGGGGGTGAGCGCGCCGATCGCCTCGAGGACGGCGGCTTCGTAGCGTCCGGCGCGGAGGGACGTCTCCATCACGTGGCAGACGGCTTCCCATTCCGCCGCGCTCACTTTGCCGTTGAAGCCCCGGTCGGCGACGATCTCGACGTCGCGGTCGGCGAGGAGGAGGTAGAGGAGGACGCCGTTGTTCTGCCCGGTGTCCCACACGCCGAGCTCGGAGAAGACCAGCACGGCCCTTTCCCTTGGCGTTTCCTTCCGGAAGAGCTCGATCGGGTCGAGCGCGGCCTCCACGGCGAAGCGGATCTCGGCGCCGTGCTGCTTCTCGCTCTCCGCGACCGCTTCTTCGATCTTCTTCAGGGAGGATGCGGGAAAGGCCCGTGCAACGGCCCCCGGCAGGGCAAACAGGTGACGTAGCGCGCGCATCACCACCGCCCCGACGCGCCGCCGCCGCCGAACCCGCCGCCGCGGAAGCCCCCGCCGCCGAAGCCGCCGCGGCCGCCGCCGTAGTAGCCCCCCGGCAAGCCCATCATGCCGCCGCGCCGGCCGAAGCTGCCGACGAGGGTGAAGACGAAGGCGGCGATGCCGGCAAGAAGGCCGATCGCGAGCGTGCCGGCGAGGAGCCAGGCGAGGAAGCCCACGGCGCCGCCGGTGGCGACCGAGCCGAGCGCGCGGCCGAGCATCGCGCGGAGCACGCCGCCGATGACGAGCGCGCCGATGAGGAGCATCGGCAGGAGCTGGAAGAGCCCGCCGTCGGGCGCAGGGGAGGCGCCGCGACGCGAAGGCGCGGGAAGCGGCTCGCCGTCGATCACGCGGATCATCCGGTCGACGCCGGCGTTGATGCCGCCGTAGAAGTCGCCCTCGCGAAAGCGCGGCGTGATCACCTCGGCGACGATGCGCTTGGCGGTCGCGTCATTCAGGGCGCCTTCCAGGCCGTAGCCGACCTCGATACGCATCGCCCGGTCGTTCTTCGCCACGACGAGCAGCGCGCCGTCGTCCACGCCCTTGCGCCCGAGCTTCCACTGCTCGGCCACGCGCAGCGCGTACTGCTCGATCGCCTCCGGCTCCGTGGTGGGAACCATGACGACCGCGATCTGGCTCCCCTTCTTCTTCTCGAACTCCTCGAGCATGCGCTCGAGCGAGGCCTTCTGCTCCGCGGTCAGCGTCCCGGTCTGGTCGGTGACGCGCGCAACCGGGGGAATCGGGACTTGCGCTTGCCCGGAGACGGGCGCCAGAACCGCCAGCGCGAGCAGAGCGGCTGCCGCTATGCGATGAGCTTGGCGCAATCCGCGTGCGAGAAGGCCCGCGAAGCGTGATGCTTCAAAGCGGCTTGGTCTTGCCTGTCTTGTATTGCTCGAGCGCCTGCTGCGCGAGGCTGTCGAGCCTGCCGGCGCGGGCGTCCCATTCGATCCGCCGGTCCCATTCTTCCGCGTCGAATTCGGCGACCTCGTCCATGCGGCGAGTATAGCGCCGGCCATCGCCGTTTCCTATTTCGCCTTCGTGCCGAAGTCGACCTTGGGCGGGGTGGCGATCGCCTTCTCGTCCTCCACGGTGAAGTTGGGCTTCGCCTTGTGGCCGAAGACCATCGCGGTGAGGTTGGTCGGGAACGAGCGCACGGTGACGTTGTAGGCCTCGACGGCCTTGATGTAGCGGTTGCGCGCCACCGCGATGCGGTTCTCGGTGCCCTCGAGCTGCGCCTGCAGGTCGCGGAAGTTGGCGTCGGACTTGAGCTGCGGGTAGTTCTCGGCGACCACGAGCAGGCGCGAGAGCGCGCCGCCGAGGTCGCGCTGCGCGGCCTGGAACTTCGCGAACGCCTCGGGGTTGTCGACCAGCTCCGGGGTGGCCTGGATCTGCCCCACCCGGGCGCGCGCCTCGGTGACGCGGGTCAGGATGTCCTTCTCCTGCTCGGCGAAGCCCTTCACGGTGTTGACCAGGTTCGGCACCAGGTCGGCGCGCCGCTGGTACTGGTTGATCACCTCGGACCAGGCGGCCTTGACGCCTTCGTCGCCGCGCTGCAGGTCGTTGTATCCGCAGCCGGAAAGGGCGAGGAGCGCTGCGAGGGCCAGGGCTTTCAGGATCTTGTTCATGGTGGTTTCTCCGTGGGCGGTCGCCGCTGCAAATATGGTGCCGTATCGCCGCGTTTCAATGCGTACTACGATCCGTCCATGGCCGATACGATCCTGCTTCCCTTCGACGGCTCGCCTTCCGCGCAGCGCGCCCTCGACCTCGTCGCAGGGTATCAGGGCGGCAAGGACGCCGTGCGCGCGGCCGTGCTGAACGTCCAGTCGCCGGTCTCCGTCATGTATCCGGAGGCGGCGGTCGCCGCGCAAGCGATCGAGGAGTCGCTCCTCGAGGCAGGAAAGCGGATCGCCGAAGGGGCGGCCGGCCGGCTCGCGGCCGCCGGCGTGGCGAGCGAGGCCGTGGTGCGCCTCGCCCTGCCGGCGAGCGCGATCGCCGAGGAAGCGAAGGCGCGCGGCGCCACGCTGGTGGTCATGGGCACGCGCGGCCACGGCGCGCTGCGCGGCTTCGCGCTCGGCTCGGTGGCGCTGCGCGTGGCGCACGCCGCCCCGGTGCCGGTGTGCCTCGTCCATCCCGATTCCAAGCTCCCCGGCGCCTTCGGCAGGAAGCTGCGCGTCATGCTCGCGTTCGACGGCTCGCCGCCCGCCGCGCGTGCGGCGCAGGCGCTCGCGGACTGGCGCCCCTGGCTCGGCGAGCTCGACGTGCAGGTGGTCCACGTGCAGGCGCCCCTCACCACGCTCGAGGCGATCCTGCCGCCGCACGACGACCTGGTGGAGCAGTGGAGCACGAAGGGCGCGGAAGAGGCGACCCGCGCCTCCCGGCAACTGCTGGATGCTTTGAGAATCAAGAGCCACCTGCATCTGAGCGCCGGCGACGCGGCGGAGGAGATCGTGCACCTCGCCGGGCACGCCGGGTGCGAGCTGATCGCCCTGGGCACGCGCGGCAAGGGCGCGGCGCACCACGCGCTCGTCGGCTCGGTCGCGCTCAAGGTCGCCGCGGCGAGCCCGCTGCCGGTCCTGCTGGTGAAGTGAGCGCGGCACCCGATGCGGTCAATGCGGGGCTGAGCGCCGCCGAGGCCGCGGCCCGCCTGGCCGCGGAAGGCCCGAACGCGCTTCCCACGGCGCAGTCCCGCGGCACCCTGGCGATCGCCCTCGGCGTGCTGCGCGAGCCGATGTTCGTGCTCCTCGTCGCGGCGACCGGCATCTACCTGCTGCTCGGCGACGTGGGCGAGGCGCTCGTGCTGGGCGCGTCCATCCTCGGCGTGATCACGCTCACCGTGGTCCAGGAGCGCAAGGCCGAGCGGGCGCTCGAGGCGCTGCGCGACCTCTCCAGCCCGCGCGCGCTGGTGATCCGCGGCGGCGAGCGCGTGCGCATCGCCGGCCGCGACGTGGTGCGCGGCGACCTGCTGCTCGTCGCCGAGGGCGACCGCGTGCCCGCGGATGCGCGCCTCGCCGAGGCGACGGACCTCGCCGCCGACGAGTCGCTCCTCACCGGGGAGTCGCTCGCCGTGGCGAAGGGCGCCGGCGACGAAATCCACGCCGGGACGCTGGTCACCACGGGGGTGGGGCGCGCGGTGGTGACTGCCACCGGCGCGCGCAGCGAGCTCGGGAAGATCGGCGCCTCGCTCGCGACGCTCGAGGCGGGGAAGACCTCGCTCGAAACGGAGACGGCGCGCATCGTGCGCGGGGTCGCGGTCGTCGCCGGCGCGCTCTGCGTCGCGATGGCCGTCGCCTGGATCGCGCTGCGCGGCGACTGGCTGGGCGGCGTGCTAGCCGGCCTGACCCTCGCGATGGCGATCCTGCCGGAGGAGTTCCCGGTGGTGCTCACCGTGTTCCTCGCCCTCGGCGCCTGGCGCATATCGCAGTACGGCGTGCTCACGC
Organism: uncultured bacterium; assembly: GCA_965233165.1. GTDB lineage: Bacteria > Pseudomonadota > Gammaproteobacteria > Burkholderiales > SG8-39 > SCGC-AG-212-J23. The sequence goes on from CBDDRX010000067.1 coordinate 7,075, forward strand.
GGCGCATGCCGGCGATCGAGATGCTCGGCGCGGCGACGGTGCTGTGCGTGGACAAGACCGGCACGCTGACCGAGAACCGCATGACCGTGGTCGACACGCCGCAGCCCGTGACCGACCTCGCGGTGCTCGCCTGCGAGCTGGATGCCTACGACCCGATGGAGAAGGCCATCGTCGCCGCCGCGGGCGCGGAGGGATTGCACTGGAGAAAGACCTGGAGGCTCGAGCACGACTACCCGTTCCACGACGGCTTCCTCGCGGTGTGCCACGTCTGGTCTTCTCCCGCGGGCCAGAAGAGGGTGGCGATCAAGGGCGCGCCGGAAACGGTTCTTTCGCTCTGTGGGGCGCTGGATCGGATGCCGCTCGTCCACGAGCTCAGTTCCCGGGGGAGGCGCGTGCTGGCCGTCGCGGAGGCGGACTGGCAGGGCGCGCCGCTCGCCGACCCGCGCGGCTACCCGTTCCGCTTCGCGGGACTGCTGCAGCTCGCCGACCCGCTGCGCGCCTCGGTCCCCGAAGCCGTGGCGCAGTGCCGCCGCGCCGGCATCCGCGTGGTGATGATCACCGGCGACTTCCCGGGGACCGCTGCGCACATCGCCGGCCAGGCCGGTCTCCTGAACGAAAGGGTCCTGACCGGAGACCAGATACAGCGCATGCCGGATGACGAGCTGGCAAAGGCAGTACGCGAGGTCAGCGTGTTCGCGCGGGTGCGCCCGGAGCAGAAGCTGCGCCTGGTGCAGGCGTACCGCGCCGCGGGGGACGTGGTGGCGATGACCGGCGACGGGGTGAACGACGCGCCGGCGCTCGAGGCGGCGCACATCGGCATCGCCATGGGCAAGCGCGGGACCGATGTCGCGCGCGAAGCCGCCGCGCTGGTGCTGCTGGACGACGATTTCGGCTCCATCGTGCGCACCGTGCGCCTGGGACGGCGCATCTACGCCAACATCCGCAACGCGATGCGCTACATCATCTCGGTGCACGTGCCCATCGCCGGGATGTCGCTCGTGCCGCTCGCGCTGGGCGGGCCGCTGTTCCTGTACCCGGTGCACGTGGTGTTCCTCGAGTTCGTCATCGATCCCGCCTGCACGCTGGTCTACGAGGCGG
>CBDDRX010000068.1:0-11434 GCA_965233165.1 uncultured bacterium
TGCGCATCCGATAGCGAGCGTGCGCGCACTCGCCCTGATCGCGGTGGCCGCGCTGCTCCCGGCCTGCGCCGCGCCCTCGCCGGCGCCGCAAGCCGCGCTGCCCGTCCCGGCCATCGCCGAGCCCGTGCCTTCCCGGCCCGCGCCCGCGCCGGGCACGGCCGCGCTCGACGCCACGCGCCTGCCGCCGTTCGAGGGGGAACACCGGGAGATGAGCGCGCCTTCGGGCGCGATGCCGACGATCGACCGCACCGTCCCGGCCGACGACCTGTGGGAGCGCATCCGCCGCGGCTTCGCCGTCCAGGATCTCGATAACGCCCTCGTGCACGAGAAGACCGCCTACTACGCCGGGCGCCCCGAGTACCTGCAGCGCATCTTCGACCGCAGCCGCCTGTACCTCTTCCACATCGTCGAGGAAGCCGAGAAGCGCGGCCTGCCGACCGAGATCGCCCTGCTGCCGATGGTGGAGAGCGCGTTCAACCCGCTCGCCTACTCGCGCGCCCACGCCTCGGGCATCTGGCAGTTCATCCCCGGCACGGGCCGGCGCTACGAGCTGACGCAGAACTGGTGGTACGACGGGCGGCGCGACATCGTCGCCTCGACGCAGGCCGCGCTCGAGTACCTGACCAGGCTCTACGAGATGCACGGGGACTGGCAGCTCGCCCTCGCCTCCTACAACTGGGGCGAAGGCGCGGTCGGGCGCGCGATCGCGAAGAACCGCGCCGCGGGTCTGCCGACCGACTACGAGAGCCTGAAGATGCCCGCGGAGACGCGGCACTACATCCCGAAGCTGCAGGCGCTGAAGAACATCATCCGCGACCCGCGGCCCTTCGGCATCGACCTAAGCCCGATCCCGAACCAGCCCTACTTCGCCACCTACGAGAAGTCTCGCGACATCGACGTCAAGCTCGCCGCCAAGCTCGCGGAGATGCCGGTCGAGGAGTTCCTCGCCCTCAATCCCGGCTTCAGCCGGCCGGTGATCCGCGCCTCGGTCGCGCCGCGCATCGTCCTGCCCGCCGACAAGGTGGACGTGTTCCACGCCAACCTGGAGAAGCACGACAAGGCGCTCGTCTCCTGGAAGAGCTACCAGGCGAAGAAGGGCGAGACGCTCGAGTCGATCGCGAAGAAGCACGGCATGACGGTGGCGCAGCTGCGCGAGGTGAACGGCATCCCGGCGCGCTCGCGCGCCGTGCCGGGCCTCATCGTCGTTCCCACCAGCAGCGCGACCGCCGGCAGCCTCGGGCGCCTGCCGATCATGTATGCGCCGCCGATCCCGGTCGTCTACCGGCGCATCTGGCACACCGTGAAGTCCGGCGAGACGCTCCTGTCCATCGCCAACCGGTACGGCGTGACGATGCAGGACCTGCGCCAGTGGAATCCCGGTGCGCGCGTCTCGGCCGGCCAGCGGCTCGCCGTCGACGTGAGGGCGACCGCGCGCGGCAAGCCCAAGCCGAAGCCCAAGGGCCGGGTCTACAAGAAAGCCGCCCGCTAGAAAATCAGGGACGCACCACGTTTTTCGTAGCCTGCGAAGGAAAAACGTGGTGCGTCCCTGATTTTCCGGATCAGGTGACGCGCGGGACGGCGGCGAGCAGCGTCTTCGTGTAGGCGTGCTGCGGGCGGCGCAGGACGTCGTCCACGCCGCCGTGCTCGACGATTCTTCCCTGGTGCATGACGGCCACCTCGTGCGCGAGGTAGTCGACCACGGCGATGTTGTGCGTGATGAAGAGGTAGGCGATGCCGCGGCTGCGCTGCAGCGTGCGCAGCAGGTTCAGGATCTGCGCCTGCACCGAGACGTCGAGCGCGCTGGTCGGCTCGTCGCAGACGATGAGCGACGGCTCGACCGCGAGCGCGCGCGCGATCGCGATGCGCTGGCGCTGGCCGCCCGAGAACTCGTGGGGATAGCGCCACAGCGCATCCGCCGGCAGGCCGACGTCCGAAAGGATGCCTTCCAGCGCCGCCATCCTTTGCCGGTCGTCCTTGCCGATCCCGAGGCTGCGCATCCCTTCGAGCAGGATGTCGACGACCCGCATGCGGGGGTTGAGCGAGCCGTAGGGGTCCTGGAACACGATCTGCATGGCCGCGCGCAGCGGGCGCAGGTCGCCGCGCCGCATGCCCACCAGGTCCTTCCCCTCGAACGCCACGCGCCCCGAGGTCGGCGCGATGAGCTGCAGGATCGCCTTGCCGGCCGTGGTCTTGCCGCAGCCCGACTCCCCGACCAGCGCGAGCGTCCGCCCGCGGCGCAGCTCCAGGGAAATGCCGTCGACCGCCTTCACGTGGCCGACGGTGCGGCGGAAGATGCCGCGCCGGATCGGGAAATGGACCTTCAGGTCCGCCACTTCCAGGATTCTCTCGCCCGCCTGCGCCGCTTCTTCCCTGGAGAATGCCCCTGGAACGGCTCGCCCGCGCGCCGGCGCGAGGTCCTTCTCGCGCAGGTGGCAGCGCGCGAGCACGCCGGTCGGCTGCGCGAGCGTAGGCGGCTCGACGCGGCAGCGGTCGAAGACGAAGTCGCAGCGCTCGGCGAAGCGGCAATGATCGAAGCGCCGCGTCAGCGGCGGGACCTGCCCCGGGATCATCGCAAGCTCGCCGGAGCGGCGCTCCGGGGAAGGCAGCGCGGCGAAGAGCTTCTGCGAATACGGATGCTGCGGGGCGCGGAAGAAATCCTCCCGGCCCGCCAGCTCGACGATCTGGCCGGCGTACATGACGGCAACCCGGTCGGCCATCTGCGCGACGATGCCCAGGTCGTGGGTGATCAGGAGCAGCGTCATCCCGCGCGCCTGCTGCAGGCCCTTCAGGAGCGCGAGGATCTGCGCCTGGATCGTCACGTCGAGCGCAGTCGTGGGCTCGTCCGCCACCAGCACCTCGGGATCCACCGCGAGCGCCGCGGCGATCATGACCCGCTGCTTATGGCCGCCCGAGAGCTGGAACGGATAGGCGTCGAAGCGCTGCTCGGGATCCGGGAGGCCCACGGAGCGCAGCAGGGCGATCGCCTTCTCCCGCGGGTCCGCGACGGGCGCGTGCCGCTCGATCACCTCGACGATCTGGCGCCCGACGGTCAGGACCGGGTTGAGGGCCGTGCCCGGCTCCTGGAAGATCATGGCCATGCGCTTGCCGCGCACCGCGCGCATCGCCGCTTCGGGCAGCGCAAGGAGGTCCACCCCGTCGAGCTCGACCTTTCCTTCGGCGACGCGCCCGGCCTCCGGGAGCAGCCGCATGAGCGTGAGCGCGGTCATCGACTTCCCGCAGCCCGATTCCCCGACGAGCGCGAAGCACTCGCCCTTGCGCAGCTCGAAGTCCAGCCCGTCGACCGCGCGCACCGTGCCGGCGGGCGTATCGAGGACGGTGCGGAGGTTCTCGACCTTCATACGCGCACCCGCGGATCGAACCCGTCGCGCACCGCGTCGGCGAAGAGGTTCGCCGCGAGGACCAGGACGAACATGAAGACGAAGGCCGCCGCCAGCGACCACCAGACCATCGGCTCGCGGCCCATCTCGAGGCGCGCGGCGTTGATCATGGTGCCGAAGCTGGTCGTCGACGGGTCGACGCCGACGCCGACGTACGACAGCACCGCCTCGGCCAGCACCAGGCCCGAGAAGTCCATCACGATCGTGATGATGATGATGTGCGCGACGTTCGGCACGAGGTGCTTCGCGAGGATGTTGCGATGGGAGACGCCGAAGGCATGTGCCGCCTGCACGAACTCGAGCTGCGAGAGCTTCAGGGCCTCCCCGCGCAGGAGGCGCGCCAGGCCGGTCCAGCTCGTCAGGCCGAGGATCGCGCAGAGCGCGAGCAGCCGCACGTCCGCGCGCTGCGCGGCGGTCGGGAACCACTCCGCGTGGCGGTCCATCACCACCTGCATCATCAGCACCGCGGCGGCGATCAGCAGCACGCCCGGGATCGAGTTGAGCGTCGTATACAGGTACTGGATCACGTCGTCGACCCAGCCCTTGAAGTACCCGGCCATGATGCCGAGGGCCACGCCCAGCGGCAGCAGGACGAGCGTGGTGAGGGTGCCGATGACCAGGCTGATGCGGATCGACTTGAGCGCCTGGTAGAGGACGTCCTGGCCGACCTTGTCGGTGCCCAGCACGTGGTAGTACTGCGCGAGCAGCGCGACGGGAAAGGCGACCGCGAGCAGCACCAGCAGCGCCCACCCCGCCGCCTTCCACGGCACGTCCGGGCGCCGGCGCCTGAGACGCTTCACGGCCAGGCCGATGAAGATGGCGGCGATCGAGGCGAAGAACAGGCCGAGCCCGATGCGTGCATACACGTCGCCGACGAGGTCCGCCTCGTCCTTCAGGTGGGCGCCGCCGTGGCGCAGGCGGGGGAAGTCGCGCACGGCCTTCCCGTCGACCTGGACCTGCTCCTTGGCGTACAGGCGCGTCGCGAGCGGCGCCGAGTAGGTGCGCTCGCGCGTGTCGCGCAGCCGGGAAAGCGCCAGGTCGAGCGCGGAGAGCACCTCGGGCGAGTACTGGGTCGTTGCGCCCCCTTCCAGGCGGGCGCGGAAGTGCAGGGAATCGAGGAAACCGACGAGAACGTACGCCGCGAGCACGACCGAGCACGCCGCGGCGACCTTCGACTGGAACACCCGCTTCCACGGCAACGCGAGGTGCGGGCGCTTCCGGCAGTACCACGCGTACCCTCCCACGGCGGCGAGCAGCGCCCAGAGCAGCACGTCGGTGGCGAGCAGGACCGGGAGAAAAGGCATCATTCGAGGCGGATGCGCGGGTCGACCAGGGTGTAGGACAGGTCGGTGAGCAGCAGCCCGACGATGTAGAGCACCGAGCCGATGAAGACCATGGCGCGCACCACCGCGAAGTCCTGCGCCTGGATCGCGTCGATGGTGTAGCTGCCCAGGCCCGGGATGCCGAAGAACGACTCGGACAGCAGGCTGCCCATGAAGAGAAGCGGGATGACGACGACCACCCCGGTGAGGATCGGGATCATGGCGTTCTTCAGCACGTGGCGAAACAGCACCGTCGACTCCGCCAGGCCCTTGGCGCGCGCCGTGCGCACGTAGTCGCGGCTCATCTCCTCGAGGAACAGCGTGCGGTACCAGCGCCCGCCGGAGCCGATGCCGCTCACCACGCCGATCAGCACCGGCAGTACGACGAAGCGCGCGGCATCGATTCCGCCGTCGTAGCCGGAGATCGGCACCAGGTGCCAGAGCTTGGACACCAGGTACTGCCCGCCGATGATGTAGAAGAGCGTCGAGATCGACATCATCGCCACGCACAGCACCACGCCCCAGAAGTCGAGGTAGGTCGCGCGGAAGAACGCCATGAACATCGCGAAGGTGATATTCACCGCCAGGCCGACGAGCAGCGCCGGGATCGCGAGCGCGAGGCTCGGACCCATCCGGTTGCGAATCTCCTGCCCGATGTCGCGGTTGTCCTCGGCGGCGCCGAAGTCGAAGGCGAAGAGCTTCACGGACTTCTCGAAGAAGATCGTATGGGTGACCTTGTCCAGCCCGCGCTTCGCCCCATCCAGGAGAAGCGGCTTGTCATACCCCCGCTCCTCCTTCCATTTCTGGATTGCCTCCGGCGTCACCCGCTTCGCGCCGAGCTGCATGCGCGCCATGTCGTCGGGCGTGTTCACGACGAAGAACAGCGCGAACGTGATCAGGTTCACCCCGACGAGAATCGGGATCGCGTACAGCACCCGGCGGACGATGTAGCCCAGCATCTACGTCGCGGGCCTCGCGGCCATCCGCTCCCTGCGCCGGTAGCTCATCCAGGCGGGCAGCGCGGAAAGGACCAGTCCCGCGAAGATCAGTGCCAGGGGCCACAGCACCGGCGGGTTCCACTCCGCGCGCTTGCGGCTGCGCGCAGCGACGTCCACGCGCAGGTACTGCAGGGTGTTTCCGGCCATGTCGTTCGGCTTGGCGTTGGCGAGCCAGGCGTGGCGCAGGCTGTAGTCCTTCGGGTGGAAGCCGAAGATCCACGGCGCGTCGCGCTGCGCGATCGCCACCATGCGGTCAATGATCCTTTGCCGCTCCGGTGTGTCGGCCATGTTCTTCATGCGCTCGAACAGCGCGTCGAACTCCGGGCTCGCATAGTTGGAGCTGTTGGCGCCGGCGCCGTCGGCACGCGCTTGCGGGCCGTGCAGCAGGAAAAGGAAGTTCTCGGGATCCGGGTAGTCGGCGTTCCACCCCAGGCCGTAGAACTGCTGCGTGCCCTTGCGGATCTTCTCCTGGAAGCGGTTCCAGTCGGTCTCGCGCACCTCGAGCTGGATCGAGAGCTTCTCGAACTGCCTTCGCCACCAGTCGGTGCGCGCCTTGTCGCCCGGCCCGCCTCCCCGCGTGTCGAAGTACAGGACGAGCGGCTGGCCGGTCTTCGCGTCGCGGCCGCCGGGATAGCCGGCCTCGGCAAGGAGCCTGCGCGCCTCGTCGAGCGACCGGCGCTGCTCCTGGCCGTTGCGCCAGACGTGGGTCACCGGGTTGAGGCCCGCCTCCCCCTCGCGCCGGCCGAAGATGCCCGGCGGCAGCGGGCTGTGCGCGACGACCCCGCGCCCGTTCGCGAAGATCGTCAGGTACTCCTCCACGTCCACGGCGATGGAAATGGCCTGGCGCAGCTTGCGGGCGCGCTCTGAAGCTCCGCCGACGACCGGGTCCTTCATGTTGAAGCCGAAGTAGAAGATGGTCGCGGCGACTGAAGTGCTGAGGGTGACGCCCTTCTCGAGCATCTCGCCGGAAGGCTCCGCCGCGCCGTCGACCGCGACGCGAACCGCCTGATCGAAGGTATCGGAGCTGATCCCGGCGCTGTCGTAGTAGCCCTGCAGGAACTTGTTCCAGTACGGCACGCTCTCCTTCTCGCGGCTGAACACCACCTTGTCGATGAACGGCGTGGTCTTGCCCGCATCGCGGAGCAGGCCCGCCGCCGCGTCCCCCGGTTCCCCTTCGGAGGGATAGGGCTGGCCGCGGTAGTGCGGATTGCGCTCCAGCACCATCCGCGCGTTCGGGTCGTTGTGCGTGAGCATGTACGCGCCGGTGCCGACCGGCCACCAGTCGAGGGTGAAGTTCTTCGCCGCCATGCCCGGCTGGTGGAAGAACTTCTCCGCCTCCCACGGGATCGGCGTGAAGAACGGCATCGCGAGCCAGTACTTGAACTGCGGGTAGCGGCCTTTCAGCTTGACGCGGTAGGTATAGCGGTCGAGGACCTCGACGCCCTCGAGCCGGTGCTCGCGAAGGTCCAGCCACCGGGAGCGATCCCGGTCCGCGTCCTTCAGCGCCTTCGCCAGCTCCGGCAGCCCGACGATGTACTCCGCCATCAGTCCGAAGAGCACGGAGTGCAGGCGCGGATGGGCAAGGCGCTTGATCTGGTAGACGTAGTCCTCTGCGGTCAGCTCCCGCATGCCGAGCGGAAGGTCATAGGGGGTTTTCAGCCGCTCGACGCGCCCCGGAGAAAGGGAATGGTTGCCGGGGACGAAGGCGGGATGGGGCTGATAGTGGATGCCCGGCTTGATGCGGATGTCGTAGACGGTGAACTTGCCGCCCTCGATCTCGCGCGGCTCGGGAATGCCGAGCGCAGTGAGCGGCTCGAGCTCGTACGGACGCTTCAGGTAGTGGTATTGCAGCGGCGGCTCGAGGATCTGCCGCGTGAAGAGCGCCTCGTCGGAGGTGTACGACTGCACCGGATCCAGGTGCTTCGGCCGCTGCACGAACGCGCTGTACAGGATGTTCTGGCCGCGCTCCGCGGCCGGATACGGATCGTTCCAGGCATCGCCGCACGCGGAGAGAAACAGCAGGCTAATCAGGAGGATGCGCAAGCGGACAGTATAATCGCGCACCATGGCTTTCCTGACCGGCAAGAAGATCCTCGTCACCGGCGTGATCAGCAACCGCTCGATCGCCTACGGCATCGCGAAGGCGGCAAGGCGCGAAGGCGCCGAGATCGCGCTCACCTACCAGAACGAGCGCTTTCGCGAGCGCGTGACCGATATGGCGAAGGAGCTCGGCTCCGAGCTCGCCCTGCCCTGCGAAGTCACGAGCGATGCGGAGATCGAGGAGCTGTTCAAGGCGCTGCAGAAGCGCTGGGGCGCCCTGGACGGCCTCGTCCATGCGATCGCGTTCGCCCCGCGCGAGGCGATCGAGGGCGACTTCCTGCAGGGTGTCTCGCGCCAGGCATTCGCCACCGCGCACGACATCTCCTCCTACAGCTTCGCGGCCCTCGCCAAGGCGGCGCTTCCCCTGCTGCAGAAGAATTCCTCGCTGGTGACGCTGACCTACCTCGGCGCCGAGCGCGTGGTGCCGAACTACAACACGATGGGCCTCGCCAAGGCGAGCCTCGAAGCGGCGGTGCGCTACATGGCGGCGAGCCTCGGCCCGCAGGGCATCCGCGTCAACGGCATTTCCGCCGGGCCGATCAAGACCCTCGCCGCGGCCGGCATCGGCGGCTTCTCGAAGATCCTGAAATTCGTGGAGCAGAACGCGCCCCTGCGGCGCAACGTGACGCTGGAGGAGGTGGGCAACGTCGCTTCATTCCTCCTCTCGGACCTCGCCTCCGGGGTGACGGGGGAGATCCTGCACGTCGACTCGGGGTTCAGCCACGTCGTGGCCGGGATCGACGCGGCGGCTACTGCTTCTTCTCCAGCGCGTCCTTCCTGAGGTCGATGTCCGCGCGCTGGCGCAGGCTCGCGAGGTAAGCCTCGTACTGCGCGGCGCCGAAAAGCTGGCTCGCACGGCCGTCGCCCTGCCCGGCAGCCGGCTTGGCGCCTTCGGTCACCTTCGAGATGCGCACCAGCAGGTAGCCGCTTTCCGGAATCGCGATCCCGACGTAGGCCGGAAGCTTCGCGACGTCGGCGGAGACGATCGGCGACAGGAGGTCGGCCGGCAGGCCCTGCGGCTCGCGCCGCGAGACCGTCCGGGAGGCGCCCCACTTCACGCCCGCGTCCGCGCCGGTGCGCAGCGCCGCGAGCTTCGCCTCGCCGTCCTTGCGCGCGAGCTCGGCCGCCTCGCGGCGCTTCAGGCGCTCGGTGATCTCCGCCTTCACCTCGTCGAAGCCGCGCTGCGCCGCCGGCTGGTGCTCCGCGACCCGCGCGGCGACCAGCGTCTCGGGCGCCACTTCGACCGTGTCCGTGTTGCGCTTGTTCTGGATGGCGTCCGTGGAGAACAGCGCCCCGAGCAGCTTCGGATTGTCGAGCGGGCCGAGCTCCTGCTTCGCCGACTTCTCGATCCAGGGCGTGGTCCGGATCGGCAGCTTGAAGCGCTCCGCGGCGGGCTTCAGGCTGTCAGGCTGCTCATAGACCATGTTGGTGAAGACTTCCGCCGCCTCCGCGAAGCGCCGCGAGGCACGCTGCTTGCGCAGCTCGGCCTCGATCTGCGGCCGCATCTCGGCGTACGGCCTCGCGCCGGCGTCGGTCGGGACGAGGATATGGCTGGCGCGGCGCTCCTCCCGGCCGTCGTTCTTGCGCGCCTCGAGGAAGCGGATGACGTGGAAGCCGAACTCGGACTCGACCACGCCCGAGATCTCGCCCGGCTTCATGCGGTAGAGCGCGTCCTCGAACGGCTTGACGAACGAGCCGCGCGCCTGGAAGCCGAGGTCGCCGCCCTGCTCCGCGGAGGCGCGGTCGGCCGACTCGCGCTTCGCCACCTCGGCGAACTTCGCCGGGTCCTTCTTCACCTCGGCGAGGATCGCATCGATCTTCTTGCGCGCCGCGTCGCGCTCGGCGAACTTCGCGCCGTACTGCGCGTCCCAATGCGCCTTGACGTCCGCCTCGCTGACCTGCTCCTCGCGCGCCAGGATGTCGGCGGAGAGGAGGACGTACTCGGCGCGCACGCGCTCCGGGGTGCGGAACTCGGCCGCGTTGGCGTCGTAGTACGCCTTGACCTGCGCCTCGTCGACCTTCACCTTCGCGAGGTACTGCTCCACGCCGAGGCGGGCCTCCGAGATTTCTCGCTTCTGCGTCTCGAGCGCGCTCAGCCGCTCGGCGACGGCGCGCGGCGCGAACGCGCTGTCGGCCACCGCGCGGCCGATCTGCTGGAGCGCGAGGTCGAGGCGCAGGCGCGCCTCGAACTGGGCTCTCGACAGGGGCGGGTCCTGGCTGCGCAGCGCCGCCTCGTAGCGCGCGTTGTCGAACTGCCCGTCGACCTGGAAGTTCGGAATGGCGTGGATCAGGTCCACCAGCATCTCGTCGGTGATCGTCAGGTTCGCCTCGTGCGCGGCCGAGGCGACCAGCTTGTGCGAAATCAGCGACTCGAGCACCGTGCGCCGGGCTTCGGGCGTGTCGAACACCGCCGGGTCGTAGGCGCGCCCGAGCATGCGCCGCAGCTGGTCCTGCCGCCGGCGCACCTCGTTGTCGAACTCCTGCTGGACGATCGGCAGGCCGTTGACCGTGGCGACGGGGCTGCCGCGGCCCCCGGTCTGGTAGGAGTCGAGCCCCCAGATCGCGAACGGAAGGATCAGCAGCCCCAGGATGACCTGGACGATGCGCTTATGCTTGTGGACTAGATTGAACAACGGATTCCTGAAGGGATTGGCGGAGCGGACGGGACTCGAACCCGCGACCCCCGGCGTGACAGGCCGGTATTCTAACCAACTGAACTACCGCTCCATTTACTGGTGGGCGCTGTAGGGGTCGAACCTACGACATCTGCCTTGTAAGGGCAGCGCTCTACCGCTGAGCTAAGCGCCCTACAGCGAAAGGGGCGCTAGTTTATTGCATCCTTGAGCGCTTTTCCAGCACGGAACTTGGGAAGGCGCGCCGCGGCGATCTGCACCTCGGCGCCGGTGCGCGGGTTGCGGCCGACGCGCGCGCTGCGCTTGCCGGCGTAGAAGGTGCCGAAGCCGACCAGCGTCACCATCTCGTCCTTCTTCAGGCTGGTCTTCACCGCGACGACGAGCGCGTCGACGGCGCGCTCGGCCGCCGACTTGGAGATCTCGGCCGCCTGCGCGATCTGCTCGATCAGGTCCGACTTGTTCAAGTCCCCTCCTCCCGGAAATCCCGGTCCCTGTCGTGCCTCAGTGCGTGCGGACGGTCCCCGTCTGGTCGTCGCCCTTCGCCGGAACCGGCGCGGACGCATCCGGCTCCGGGAGCGGCTCGGGATGGCGCTCGAGCGCGAGCTCGAGCACCTTGTCGATCCATTTCACCGGCACGATCTCCAGCTTGTTCTTCACGTTGTCCGGGATGTCGACGAGGTCCTTCACGTTCTCGTCGGGGATCAGCACCGTCTTGATGCCGCCGCGGTGCGCCGCGAGAAGCTTCTCCTTCAGGCCGCCGAACTGCAGCACCTCGCCGCGCAGCGTGATCTCGCCGGACATCGCGACGTCGGCGCGCCCCGGAATGCCGCTCAGCACCGACACCATCGCGGTGACGATGCCGACGCCGGCGCTCGGGCCGTCCTTGGGCGTGGCGCCCTCGGGCAGGTGGATGTGGATGTCGTTCTTCTGGTAGAAGTCTTCCTTCACGCCGAGCTTGCGCGAGCGGTTGCGCACCACCGACA
>CBDDRX010000069.1:0-4339 GCA_965233165.1 uncultured bacterium
GAGGCGTTGAGCCGCGGCGAGGCGCAGCGCATCGATGTGCACGCGCTGCCGCACGGCCCGGAGCGGGAAGCCCTGCTCGCTTCCGATGTTCGCGTCTACATGGTGATGCCGATGATCGCCGGCGGGGAGCTGATCGGCGCGCTAAGCTTCGGCGCCCACGCGGACGACTTCCCGCCCGAGCAGCTCGCCATCGCCCAGGAGGTGGCGACGCAGCTCGCCATCGCCATCTCGCAGGCGCGCCTGCACGAGCGGGTGCGGCGCCACGCACAGGAGCTTGAACTGCGCGTCGCAGAGCGTACCGCCGACCTCGAGGCGGCGAAGGCGCAGCTCGAAGATCTCTACAACAATGCCCCCTGCGGCTATCACTCCGTCGACGCGGACGGCCTCATCGTGCGCATGAACGACACGTGGCTCTCCTGGCTCGGCTACTCGCGCGAGGAAATCGTCGGGAAGGTGCATCACCCGGACCTGATGACGCCCGAGAGCGCCGAGCGCTTCCGGACCGAGGCGTTTCCGCTCTTCAAGCGGCAGGGCTGGCTGAAGGAGATGGAGTTCGAGTATTTGCGCAAGGACGGGAGCACGTTCCCCGGTTCGCTGCAGACAAGCACGATCTACGACAGCGACGGGCGCTATCTCATGAGCCGCACCACGGTGTTCGACATCAGCGCACGCAAGCGCGCTGAGGCCGCGGTGCGGGAACTGAACAAAGAGCTCGAGAGCTTCAGCTATTCCGTCTCGCACGACCTGCGCGCGCCGCTGCGCGCGGTCGACGGCTACGCGCGCATGCTGGAGGAGGATTACCGCGAGCGGCTGGACGACGAAGGCCGGCGCCTGCTCGCCACGGTGCGCGGGAACGCGGTGCAGATGGCGCGGCTCATCGATGACCTCCTCGCCTTCTCGCGCCTCGGCCGGCAGCCCATCACCGCGGCGCCCGTGGACATGTCGGCGCTCGCGCGCGAAGTGGCGGCAGAGCTCGCAGGAGAGCATCCGCGCGCCCGGATGGTGGTGGATGAGCTGCCGCCCGCACACGGCGACAGAGCGCTGCTCAAGCAGGTGTGGGCGAACCTGATCGGCAATGCGCTCAAGTACAGCGCGAAAGGCGAGTCGCCGCGGGTCGAGATCGGCGGGCGCGCCGACGGCGGGCGCAGCGAGTACTGGGTACGCGACAACGGTGTGGGCTTCGACATGCGCTACGCCGCCAAGCTCTTCGGCGTGTTCCAGCGCCTGCATCGCACGGAGGAGTTCGCGGGGACCGGGGTGGGGCTCGCCATCGTGCAGCGCGTCATCGCGCGCCACGGCGGCGAGGTTCGCGCCGAGGCGAAGCCCGGCGAAGGCGCCTGCTTCTCGTTCACCCTGCCGAAGGACGGGGGCGCATGACGGACTATCAGCAGGTCGAGATCCTGCTCGCCGAGGACAGCCCGGCGGACGCGGAGATGACGCTGCGCGCGCTGCGCAAGAACAACCTCGCCAACCGGGTGCACTGGGTGAAGGACGGCGCCGAGGCACTGGAGTACATCTTCCGCGCCGGCTGCTACGCCGAGCGCGCCAACTACCAGCCCAAGCTGGTTCTGCTCGACCTGAAGATGCCGAAGGTCGACGGCATCGAGGTGCTGCGCCGCCTCAAGGAGAACGCGGAAACTCGAAGCATTCCCGTGGTGGTCATGACCTCCTCCAACGAGGACCGCGACGTGGTGGAAAGCTACCGCCTGGGCGTCAACAGCTACATCGTCAAGCCGGTCGAGTTCGACGCCTTCCTCGAGACGGTGGCGAAGATCGGCATGTACTGGGTGCTCACCAACCGGGCGCCGCAGTGAGGCGATGACCGTGCCGCCGCAGGCGATCCGCGTCCTTTTCGTCGAAGACAATCCCGCCGACGCGGAGCTCGAGCTGCGCGAGCTCAAGCGCGCCGGCCTGCGCGTCGAGCACCGCGTCGTCGACACCGAGCCGGGATTCCTGGGCGCGATCGCCGACATCCGCCCCGATGTGATCCTGTCCGATTTTTCGATGCCGGCCTTCGACGGCATGGCGGCGCTCGCGTTGAGCCGGGAGCGCTGCCCGGACACGCCCTTCATCTTCGTTTCCGGCACGATCGGCGAGGAGTATGCGATCCGCGCGCTCAAGAACGGCGCCACCGATTACGTGCTCAAGAGCAACCTCGTGCGCCTGCCGGCGGCGGTGGAGCGCGCGCTGCAGGACACGCGGGCGGCGCAGGCGCGCAAGCGCGTCGAGGCGGCGCTCGCGCGGCTGTCGCGCATTCGCGATCTCGCGAGCAGCGTAAACGCGGCGATCGTGCGCATCCGGGAGCGGGCGCAGCTCTTCCAGGCGTTTTGCGACATTGCGGTCGAGCAGGGCGCTTTCCAGGCTGCGTGCCTCGTGCATTTCGAAGACGCGGGAAACCGCCTGCGGATCGCGGCGGCGACGGACGCCCGCAGCGACCACCTCGCCCCGGTCATCGATGCCTATAACGCCGATCCGCAGGGTGCGCGGAGCCTGCTGGCGGAGACGCTGCGAACCGGGCGGCCCGCGGTGTCGAACGACGCCGCCGCGGACGAGCGCGTGCGGCTGCGCGAGTGGTACACCCGGGAAGGCGTGCGGTCCGTCGCCTGCATTCCTCTGGTAGTCGACGGGAAAGCCGCCGCGGTGGTCGTGCTGAACGCGAGAGAGCCGGGATTCTTCGACGACGAGGAAATGCGCCTGCTGGGCGAGCTCACGGCCAACGTGTCGTTCGCGCTCGAGCTGATGGCCCGGCAGGAGCGGATCAATTACCTCGCCTACTACGACGCGCTGACCGGGCTGCCCAACCACGCCTTGTTCTACGACCGCCTGACGCACGCGCTTGAAACCGCCAGGAGCTCGAGCACGATGATGGCGCTGATGCTCATCGACCTCGAGCGCTTCAAGGCGATCAACGATGCGATGGGCCGGGCGACGGGTGACCGCGTGCTGCAGGCGGTGGCGCAGCGGCTGCAGGAGGCAGTCGGCGACCTGCACCGGGTGGCGCGCCTCGGGAGCAACACGTTCGCGGCGATGTTCCCCGACATCGCCGTCGCCCAGGAGGCGGCGCGACGTCTGGAGCACGACCCGGCGAAGTTCTTCGGCCTGCCGTTCGAGATCGAAGGGCGCGAGCTGCGCCTCGCGGTGAAGGCCGGCGTCGCCGTCTATCCGGCCGACGGCGCGGATGCCGAAGCGCTGTTCCGCAACGCTGAGGCGTCGCTCAAGCGGGCCAAGGAAACGGGCGAGCGCTGCCTCTTCTACAGCCCGCAGATCAATGCGCAGTTCGCCGAGCAGCTCGAGCTCGAGCGGCAGCTGCGCAAGGCGGTGGAGCAGGGCGAGCTGTTCCTGCACTTCCAGCCGAAATACGAGCTGGCCGGCCGCCGCATCGTGGGGCTGGAGGCGCTCATGCGCTGGCAGTCGCCCAATGGCGCGGGGCTCGTTTCGCCGGCCAAGTTCGTCCCCGTGCTCGAGCAGACGGGGTTGATCCTCGAAGCGGGACGGCAGGCGATCGCCACGGCGACCTCGAGCTATCGGGCCTGGCAGGCGCGCGGGCTGAATCCGCCCCGCATCGCGGTCAACGTCTCGGCGCTGCAGCTGCGCCGGCGCAGCTTCGTCGAGGACGTGCTCGCCGCGCTGCGCAACGCCGACGATGGCGGCGGGGTGGACATCGAGGTCACGGAAAGCCTGCTGATGGGAGAGATCGAGGAGAGCATTCGCAAGCTCCGGCAGCTGCGCGAGGCCGGGCTGCACATTGCGCTCGATGACTTCGGCACCGGCTACTCGTCGCTTGCCTACCTCAGCAAGCTGCCGCTCGACGCCCTCAAGATCGACCGCGGCTTCGTGCGTGGCATGACCGAGAAGTCCGACGACACGAGCATCATCACCAGCATCATCTCGCTCGCGCAGACGCTGCGCCTCAAGGTCGTCGCCGAAGGCGTAGAGACCGAGCAGCAGGAGCAGCTCCTGCGGCTGCTGCGCTGCGACCAGGCACAGGGATACTTGTTCAGTCCGCCGGTCCCGGCGGAACGCATCGAGGTGCTGCTGAAAGCCTTATAATCTGCGGCCTTAGCATAGGCCGCATGGCGCTCTACACCCTCGGGCTTAATCACCAGACCGCACCGCTCGCGGTGCGCGAGCGAGTGGTGTTCCACGTCGAGCGGCTGCGCGAGGCACTGGCCGAGCTCAGGCGCAGCCTGGCGAGCGAAGCGGCGATCCTCTCGACCTGCAACCGCACCGAGCTCTACGTCTCGGGCGAGGAGCCGGCGGCGCTCGCACAGTGGCTGGCGCGCTACCACGGCATGCCGGCCGACGAGCTGCAGCGCTACCTCTACACCCTGCCGCGCGA
>CBDDRX010000070.1:0-47328 GCA_965233165.1 uncultured bacterium
GTGGTCGAGATCATGCAGCAGACCCCGGACATCCCGGACAGCGCCCAGTGGGCGATCTTCCTGCGCAACCACGACGAGCTGACCCTCGAGATGGTGACCAGCCGCGAGCGCGACTACATGTACAAGATGTACGCCGCCGACCGGCAGGCGCGCATCAACCTCGGCATCCGCCGGCGCCTCGCGCCGCTCATGGAGAACGACCCGCAGCGCATCCGGCTGATGAACAGCCTGCTGCTGTCCATGCCGGGCTCGCCGATCCTCTTCTACGGCGACGAGATCGGCATGGGCGACAACATCTACCTCGGCGACCGGAACGGCGTGCGCACGCCGATGCAGTGGAGCCCGGACCGCAACGCCGGGTTCTCGAAGGCCGACCCGCAGCGCCTGTACCTGCCGCCGATCATGGATCCGATCTACGGCTACGAGGCGGTCAACGTGGAGGCCCAGGCGCGCGACCCGCACTCGCAGCTCAACTGGATGAAGCACATGCTCGCGGTGCGCAAGACCAGCCAGGCGTTCGGCCGCGGCAAGCTCACCTTCCTGCGGCCGGGGAACCGGAAGATCCTGTCGTACATCCGGGAGGACAAGGACGACGTGATCCTCTGCGTCGCCAACCTGGCGCGCACCGCGCAGCCGGTCGAGCTCGACCTGAAGCGCTTCAAGGGCCGCGTGCCGGTCGAGATGCTGGGCCGCACGTCGTTCCCGCCGGTCGGCGAGCTTCCGTACATGCTGTCGCTGCCGGCGCACGGCTTCTACTGGTTCCGCCTCACCACCAGCGCGCAGCCGCCGGAATGGCACATGGATCTGCTGGTCAACGAGGAGAAGCCGGTCCTCGTGCTGTTCGACCACTGGAACAGCCTGTTCCGCGAGAAGGTCGTGCCCTGGCGCGTCGGCATGGCGGAGAAGCTGCGCGGGCAGCTCGAGGTGGAGGTGCTGCCGCGCTACGTCGAGCAGCAGCGCTGGTACGCGACCAAGGGCCGCAAGGTCGACGCCGCGCCGCTCTCCGACTGGGTGGCGTGGGATCGCTGGCTCCTCGCGCTGTCCGATATCCACGGCTGCCAGTACTTCGTGCCGCTCTCGCTCGCCTGGGAGGACCGCGACGACGAGCTGGTCAAGGCGCTCGCCTCGCTGACCCTCGCGCGGGTGCGCCAGCAGGCGAACGTCGGCGTGCTCGCCGAGGCGGTGGGCGACGCGGCGTTCTGCCGCGCGGTGGCGAAGCAGGTGTGCCGCGGCGGCAGCGTGAAGATGGCGCGCGGCGAGCTGCGCTTCGCGCCGACCAGCCGGTGCGGCGAGTACGCGGGCGAGGACTTCGACGCGCTGCTGCTCTCCCGCCTGCACACGCAGAGCACGAACACTTCGGCGACCCTGACCTCGCCGACGCGGGGCGACCGGCTGTTCCTCAAGTTCTACCGCCGCGTGCGCGAAGGGGTCAACCCCGAGTTCGACGTCGGCCGGTACCTGACCGAGGTGGCCCGGTTCCCGCACTGCGTTCCGCTCGCGGGATCCGTCGAATACGTCCTGGACGGAAAGACCACTACCCTCGGGCTGATGCAGGCCTACGTGCCGAACCAGGGCGACGGCTGGGGCTACACGCTCGCCTACCTCGACCGCTTCCTCGAGGACACGCGCTCGGTCGCCCTCGAGGCGGCGGTCGAGAACCCGCACGGCGCCTACCTCACCCTGATGCAGACGCTCGCCACCCGCACGGCCGAGCTGCACGCGGCCTTCGCGACGAAGAGCGGCGACCCGGCATTCGAGCCGGAGCCCTTCACGGCGCAGGACATGGAGGCCTGGAAGCAGAAGGTGCGGCGCGAAGCCGAAGAGACGTTCCTCCTGCTGAAGGGCAGGGAGCTCGACCGCGAAGCCATCCTGGCGCGGATCGCGGCGTGCCCGGCGCCGAAAGGGCCGGCCCTGAAGACCCGCCACCACGGCGACTACCACCTCGGCCAGGTGCTGATCGCCAGCAACGACTTCGTGATCATCGACTTCGAGGGCGAGCCGAGCCGCTCGCTCGAGGAAGGCCGGCGCAAGCACTCGCCGCTGCGCGACGTCGCCGGCATGCTGCGCTCGTTCAGCTACGCCAAGTGGAGCGCGCACATGCGCGCGCGCGAGGCGGACCCGAACGTCGACAAGCTGATGGCCGAGCTGGACGACTGGGAAGCGCAGACGCGCCGGGGCTTCCTCGATTCCTACTTCGCCAAGGCGGGGCAGGACGCCGCGGACCTGCGCGGCCTGCTCGATCTCGCCGAGCTGGAGAAAGCGCTCTACGAGCTGCGCTACGAGGCGAACAACCGCCCGGACTGGATCCACATTCCGCTCGAGGGTCTGAAAGCGAAGGCAAGGGGGCTGCCATGAGGGATTTCGACATCACGCTCGAGCCGGTGCGGGTGTTCCTGGCCGAGATCGGCGCCGCGCTGCCCCGGGTGCTGATCGCCGTCGTCGTCCTGGTCGCCGGATGGATGGTGGCGAAGCTGGTCCGGCTCGCCCTGGAGCGCGCGTTGCGCGCGATGAGCTTCCCGGTCCTCACCGAGCGCTCCGGCCTGGACGATTTCCTGCGCAACGGCGGCGTGCGGCTCGACACCACGGCCCTGATCGGGATGCTCGCCTACTGGCTGGTCATCCTGGCGGCGCTCGTGATCGCCTTCAACAGCGTCGGCCTAGCGACCATCACGGACCTGATGAGCCGCGTCCTGCTGTTCGTGCCCCGGCTGATGGTGGCGCTGGTGATCCTCGCCTTCGGCGCCTACTTCGCGCGCTTCGTCGACAACGCGGTCAGCGCCTACTGCGCCGGCGTCGGCATGCAGGACGCCGAGATTCTCGGCCGGATCGCGCGCTACGCGATCCTGACCTTCGTCGTGATGATGGCCCTCGACCAGGCGGGGATCGGCGGCGACGTCGTGCGCCAGACCTTCCTCATCGTCCTCGCCGGCATCGTGTTCGCGCTCGCCCTGGCGTTCGGGCTCGCCGGCAGGGAATGGGCGGCCGATCTCCTCGAGCGCTGGTGGCCGCGGAGAAAGTAGGAAGAAGATGCCGCGCAACCGCATGCGCGAAGGCCAGCCGTTCCCCCTGGGCGCGACCTGGGACGGGCTGGGCGTCAACTTCGCGCTTTTCTCCGCGCACGCGACGAAGGTCGAGCTGTGCCTGTTCGACCTCAAGGGCGAGAAGGAGCTCGACCGGATCGAGATGCCGGAGTACACCGACGAGGTCTGGCACTGCTACCTGCCCGATGCGCGCCCCGGCACGGTGTACGGCTACCGCGTGCACGGCCCGTACGAGCCGGATGCGGGCCATCGCTTCAACCCGAACAAGCTCCTGATCGACCCCTATGCCCGCAAGCTGGTCGGCGAGCTGAAGTGGGACGACGCGCTGTTCGGCTACACCATCGGCCATCCCGACAAGGACCTGTCCTTCGACGCGCGCGACAGCGCCCCTTACGCGCAGAAGGCGCAGGTCATCGACCCGGCCTTCACCTGGGGCAACCTGCGCCGGCGCCGCTGGCCGTGGCCGCAGACCATCCTCTACGAGGCGCACGTCAAGGGCTTCACCAAGCTGAACCGGCGCCTGCCCGAGAACCTGCGCGGCACGTTCTCCGGGCTCGGCCACGCCGACAGCATCGAGTACCTGCAGAAGCTGGGCATCACGACCGTCGAGCTCCTGCCGATCCACGCCTTCGTCGACGACCGCACCCTGGTGGAAAAAGGAACGCGCAACTACTGGGGCTACAACACGATCGCGTTCTTCGCCCCGGAGCCGCGCTACATGGCGCAGCCCTTCACCAACGAAGTGAAGGAGATGGTGAACCACCTGCATGCGGCCGGCCTCGAGGTGGTGCTCGACGTGGTCTACAACCACACCGCGGAGGGCAACGAGGGCGGCCCGACCCTCTCCTTCAAGGGCATCGACAACGCGAGCTACTACCGCCTGCTGCCGGACAAGAAGCGCTACTACATCAACGACACGGGCACCGGGAACACGCTCAACCTCAGCCACCCGCGCGTGCTGCAGATGGTGAACGACTCGCTGCGCTACTGGGCGCAGGAGATGCGCATCGACGGCTTCCGCTTCGACCTCGCGACCATCCTCGCGCGCGAGCCCTACGGCTTCGACGAGGGCGGCGGCTTCCTCGACTCGTGCCGGCAGGACCCGGTGCTCTCGGGCCTGAAGCTGATCGCCGAGCCCTGGGACGTCGGGCCCGGCGGCTACCAGGTGGCGCGCTTCCCGCCGGGCTGGGCGGAATGGAACGACCAGTACCGGGACACGGTGCGCGCATTCTGGCGCGGCGACGAGGGAAAGCTCGCGGAGCTCGCTACGCGGGTCTCGGGCTCCGCGGACATGTTCAACCGGCGCGGCCGCCGGCCCTGGGCGAGCGTCAACTTCATCACCGCCCACGACGGCTTCACGCTGCACGACCTCGTCTCCTACAACGACAAGCACAACGAGGCGAACGGCGAGGACAACCGCGACGGCCATTCCAATAACCTGTCCTCGAACTACGGCGTGGAAGGTCCGACGGACGATCCTTCCGTCGTTTCCGTCCGCGAAAGGCAGAAGCGGAATTTTCTCGCGACCCTGCTCCTGTCGCTCGGCACGCCGATGATCCTCGCCGGCGACGAGATCGGCCGCACGCAGAGGGGCAATAACAACGCCTATTGCCAGGACAACGAGATCAACTGGATCGACTGGTCCAGCATGAGCGACGGCGGCAAGGAGCTCCTCGAGTTCACCCGGCGCCTGGTCAAGCTGCGCATGACGCACCCGATCCTGATGCGCGGTCGCTTCCTCGCCGGCTGGCACAACCCGGCGGTGGGCGTGAAGGACCTGACCTGGCTCACGCCGGATGCCACCGAGATGAGCGAGGAGCACTGGAAGGACCCGGTCGCGAAGTGCGTCGGCATGCTGCTCGACGGGCGCGCGCAGGAAAGCGGCATCAAGAAGCCCGGCAGCGACGAGACGCTGCTCATCGTCATGAACTCGCACCACGACGTCGTGAACTTCAAGCTGCCCGAAGTCCACGAGGGCCGGGAATGGACGCGCCTGCTCGACACGAACGACCCCAGGCTCGGCGAGGAGCAGCACGCCTTCGGCGCGGTGTACCAGGTCACCGGCCGCTCGCTGCTCCTCTTCATGCTGAACCGCCAGCCCGCGAAGCCGCGCCAGCGCAAGGCGGCGAAGAAATGAACGCGTCGATCTGGAGAATCGGTGTCAGGCACCGAATGGCTTCATGAATCCGTTCGGAGCGACTGTTCTTGCCGAGGGAGGCGTGCGCTTTCGCCTCTGGGCGCCGGCGGCCAGCACCGTGGAACTGATGTTCGACAGCCGCAGGATCCCGATGCAGAAGAGCGCGGAGGGCTGGTTCGAGGTCGTAGAGCCCGCGGCGCGCGCGGGCTCGCTCTACCGGTACTGCATCAACGGCGGCCACCTCGTGCCCGACCCGGCGTCGCGCTTCCAGCCGCAGGACTGCGAGGGGCCGAGCGAGGTGATCGACCCGGCCGCCTTCGCATGGAAGGACGGCTGGAAAGGCCGGCCGTGGAGCGAGGCGGTGCTCTACGAGTTGCACGTCGGCACGTTCACGCCCGCCGGCACCTATGCCGGGGTGAAGGAGAAGCTCGGCCACCTGCAGCAGCTCGGCGTCACCGCGATCGAGCTGATGCCGCTCGCGGACTTCGCCGGCCGGCGCAATTGGGGCTACGACGGCGTGCTGCCGTATGCGCCGGACAGCGCCTACGGGCGGCCGGAGGACCTGAAGGCGCTCGTCCAGGCCGCGCACGACCACGGCCTGATGGTCCTGCTCGACGTGGTCTACAACCACTTCGGGCCGAAGGGCAACTTCCTCAACCTGTACGCGCCGCAGTTCTTCACGAACCGGCACAAGACGCCCTGGGGCGCGGCGATCAACTTCGACGGCGAGGGCAGCCGCTGGGTGCGCGAGTACTTCATCCAGAACGCGCTCTACTGGTTGGGCGAGTATCGCCTCGACGGGCTGCGCTTCGACGCAGTGCACGCGATCCTCGACGACTCGCCGCGGCACGTGCTGGATGAGCTCGCGTCCCGGGTGCGAAAAGAGTTTCCGGGAAAGCACCTGATTCTCGAGAACGACCATAACCAGTCGCGGTTCCTTACCCCCGGCAAGTACACCGCGCAGTGGAACGACGACTCGCACCACGGCTACCACGTCCTCGCCACCGGCGACGACGACGGCTACTACGTGGCCTACGCGGATGCGCCGGCGAAGCACCTCGCGCGCTGCCTCGCCGAGGGCTTCGCCTACCAGGGGGAAGTCTCGCCCTTCACGAGCGAGAAGCGCGGCGAGCCGAGCGCGCAGCTGCCGCCGTCGGCGTTCGTGGATTTCCTGCAGAACCACGACCAGGTGGGCAACCGGGCCATGGGCGAGCGGTTGATTTCCCTCAGCGAAGAGAAAATCCTGAAGGCGCTGACGGCCGTGTTCCTGCTCGCCCCCTCGCCGCCCATGCTGTTCATGGGAGAGGAATGGGGCTGCGCGCAGCCCTTCCTTTTCTTCTGCGACTTCGAGGGCGAGCTCGGCGACGCGGTGCGCAACGGCCGGCGCGCGGAGTTCTCCCGCTTCGCCGCCTTCCGCGATCCCGCGGCGCGGGCGCGCATTCCCGATCCCACCGCGGAAAGCACGTTCCGGCAGTCGACCCTGCGCTGGCAGGACGCCGAATCGCTGGAGGGCAAGCGCTGGCGGGCGCACTACGCGCACCTGCTCGAGCTGCGGCGCCGGCAGGTGTGGCCGCTGCGCCCGGCGCCCGGCCGCTACCGGATGCTGGGCGAGCGCGCGTTTCGCGCCGAGTGGCCCCTGCAGGCCGGCGGCACCCTCCAGCTTTTCGCGAACCTCGGCGACGCGCCTGTTCCCATGGACGTGGAAGGAACGCCTTTCCATGCGCACGGCAGCGCCGGCGAACCCTGGTCGGTCGCATGGACGATCGCGTAGCCGAAGTCGCCGGCAGCTACATCGACGTCTGGGGCCGGGAAAGGACCGTCGACCCGGACATCCGCGCGGCGCTGAAGCAGGCCCTCGGCCCGGCAAAGGCGTCCCGGAAACGTTCCTTTCCCAAGGGCAAGTGCTACCAGCCGCAATTCCTCGAGAGCGGGGGGCGGCTGTGGGGCTTCACCGTGCAGCTCTACAGCCTGCGCTCGGCCCGCAACTGGGGCATCGGCGACTTCGGCGACCTGCGTGCGCTCGTCGAGCTGTCCGCCCGCCTCGGTGCCGGCTTCGTCGGCGTGAATCCGCTGCACGCGACCAGCGGCACGAGTCCCTATAGCCCCTCGAGCCGCCATGCGCTGAACATCCTCTACATCGACGTCGAGGCGCTGCCGGAGTTCGCCGGAAGAAGGCCCGCCCGGGACGACGGCGCGCTCGTGGACTACGAAGCGGTGCGGAAAGCGAAGCTCGCCGCGTTCGAGGCGGCGTTCCGCCGGCTGCGCGACCGGGACGGGCTGGAGGCTTTCCGGCGCAGCGCGACGCGCGGCGTGCGCACCTTTGCCGTCTACGAGGCGCTGCGCGAGAAGCTCGGCGGCGGCTGGCAGGGCTGGCCGCGCGAATACCGGCGCCCGGATGCGCCGGCGGTGAAGGCGTTCGCGAAGAAGCATGCGAAGCGCGTCGATTTCCACCTGTGGCTGCAGTGGCGCGCGCGCGAGCAGCTCGATGCCGTGCAGCGCCTTGCGCTCGAGCGCGGCATGCCGATCGGCCTGTACGTCGACCTCGCGCTCGGCTCGGATGCCGGCGGGGCGGAAGTCTGGAGCGACCAGGCGGCCTTCGCGACCGGCATCTCGATCGGCGCGCCGCCCGACGAGTTCAACCCGAAAGGACAGGACTGGGGCCTGCCGCCGTACTCGCCGCGCGCGCTCGCCGCCGCCGGCTACCGCCCGTTCATCGACCTCCTGCGCGCCAATATGCCCGAGGGCGGGGCGTTGCGCATGGACCACGTCATGGCGCTGATGCGCCTGTGGTGGATCCCGCACGGCAGGAAGCCGCAGGAGGGCGGCTACGTCCGCTACCCGTTCCGCGAGCTCCTCGCGATCCTCGCGCAGCAGAGCCGCGAGCGGCGCTGCCTCGTCGTCGGCGAGGACCTCGGCACGGTGCTGCCGGAATTCCGCAAGGCGCTGAACGACGCCGGCGTGCTCTCCTACCGGCCGCTGCTCTTCGAGAAGACCGCCGAGGGCGCCTACGCGCCGCCCGAGGCCTATCCCCGCGAAGCCCTCGTGTGCGTGACCACGCACGACCTTCCCACCTGGCAAGGTTTTCTCAGCGCTCACGATTTGAACCTGAGAGAGGAACTCGGCCTGTCCGTGAACCCGCACCAGGAATGTCAATCGCGGGAACAGGATCGGAACAGGTTGCTGGAAGCGCTCAAGGGAGAGGATCCGCATGTGTTCCTCGCGCGCACGCCGGCGAAGCTGATGGCGGTGCAGCCGGAGGACGTGCTCGAGGTCGCGGAGCAGGCGAACCTGCCGGGCACCGTCGACCAGCACCCCAACTGGCGGCGCCGCCTTCCCCTGCCGCTGGAGGAATGGGCTGCCGATCCGCGCATGAAGGCGCTGGCGGCGGCGCTCGCGCCGTGGCGCGGCATCGGCCGGCGCGTGCCGCGCGCGACCTACCGGCTGCAGCTCCATGCCGGGTTCCGCCTGCGCGACGCGATCGCCCTCGTGCCCTACCTCGCGCAGCTCGGCGTCAGCCATGTCTACGCCTCGCCTTTCCTCGCCGCCCGGCCCGGCAGCCTGCACGGCTACGACGTCATCGACCACAACCGCGTCAACCCGGAGATCGGCACGCTCGAGGAGGTGGAGCGGCTGGTCGCCACGCTGCGCGAACACGGCATGGGCCTGGTGATGGACCTGGTACCGAACCACATGGGCGTGCTGCAGGCGGACAACCCGTGGTGGCGCGACGTGCTCGAGAGGGGCCGCGCCTCGCGCTACTGCCGCTTCTTCGACATCGACTGGATGCCGGAGAAGCGCGAGCTGCGCGGCAAGGTGCTCCTGCCTGTCCTCGGCGACCACTACGGCGCGGTGCTCGGGCGCGGCGAGCTGAAGGTGGCGAAGGAGCAGGGCAAGTGGTGGCTGCGCTACTACGACCATCGCCTGCCGCTCAATCCGCGCACGGTGCAGAACCTGGACGCGAAGAAGCTGAAGAAGGATCCGCTCGCGCTGCACAAGCTCCTCGAGCGGCAGTGCTACCGGGTCGCGTACTGGCGCGTCGCCTCCGACGAGATCAACTACCGGCGCTTCTTCGAGATCGCGGACCTCGCGGCGCTGCGCCAGGAGGAGCCGGCGGTCTTCGAGGCGACGCATGCCCTGGTCGCGAAGCTCTGCCGGATCCCGGGCGTGGACGGCCTGCGCATCGACCACCCGGACGGCCTCGCCGACCCGAAGCAGTACTTCGAGCGCCTCGGCGCGAAGTGCGCGCGCGCCGGCGCGCGCCCGTGGATCGTGGTCGAGAAGATCGTCGCCGACCACGAGAGCCTGCCGGCGGACTGGGCGGTCGACGGAACCACGGGCTACCGGTTCGCCAACCTGCTGACCGGCCTCTTCGTCGACCGCGGCAACGAAGGGCGCTTCGACCGCCTCTACCAGCGCTTCACCGGCGAGCGGCGCAGCTTCGAGGAGATCGCCTACGAGAGCCGGATGCTCATCATGGGCACCACGCTCGCCGCCGAGCTTGCCACCGCGGCGACGCGCCTCGCGCGCATCGCGGCGGGGAACCGCTTCACGCGCGACTACACGACGAGCGGCCTGCGCAAGGCGCTCGCCGAAATCGCGGCGCATTTCCCGGTGTACCGCACTTACGTGACCGCCCGAGGGCCCTCGGACACCGACCGGCGGTACATCGACTGGGCGGTGGGCAAGGCGAAGCGCGCGAGCCGGATCGCCGACCCGAGCGTGTTCGACTTCATCCGCGACACGATGCTCCTGCAGCCCGAGACGGGCAGCCGCGAGAGGCGCAGGGCGATGGTCGATTTCGCGACCCGGTTCCAGCAGGTCACCGCGCCGGTGGTCGCAAAAGGGGTCGAAGACACGGCGTTCTACCGCTACCACCGCCTGGTCGCGCTGAACGAGGTCGGCAACGAGCCGCGCTGCTTCGGCTTCACCCTCAAGGCCTTCCACGCCGCGAGCGAGGACCGGGCGCGGAACTGGCCGCACACGATGATCGCCAGCTCCACGCACGACACCAAGCGCTCCGAGGACGTGCGCGCCCGCCTGGCGGTGCTCTCCGAGCTGCCGTGGGCGTGGCGCCTGATGCTGCGGCGCTGGAGCACGATGAACCGCGGCGCGCGGGTCGACGTGGGCGGCGTGGCGGCGCCGGGCGCCGCCGACGAGTACCTCTTCTACCAGACGCTCGTCGGCCTCTGGCCGCTCGGCCAGCCCGACATGAAGGCGCTGCGCGCGCGCGTCGGGGCCTACATGCTGAAGGCTGTGCGCGAGGCGAAGCTGCGCACGAGCTGGATCAATCCCGACGAGGAATACGAGGCCGCTCTGCAGCGCTTCATCGCCCAGGCGTTCGACAACCCGCTCTTCGTCCGGGACGTCGGCGAGGCGGCGCGCCGCATCGGCCGCCTCGGCCTCCTGGTCGGCCTCTCGCAGGCGGCGATCAAGGCGGTCTCGCCCGGCGTGCCCGACTACTACCAGGGCACCGAGCTGTGGGACTTCAGCCTGGTCGATCCGGACAACCGGCGCCCGGTCGACTACGCAGTGCGCGGCCGTTTACTTGAGAAACTGGCCTTTTCGGAAAAGCTCCTCGCAAACCTGGAGTCCGGCGAAGCGAAAATGCTCGTCATCCGCGAAGGCCTCCGGCTGCGCAGGGACCTCCCGGACCTCTTTCACCAGCCCGCGTATGCGCCCCTCCATGCCGACGCCGGGCGCGAGGAGAACGTGTGCGCCTTCATGCTCTCCGCGGGCCGCCGGCGGATCGTCGCCGTCGCGCCGCGCCTCTTTGCCCGGCTGATGGAGGAGGGCGATCCGGCGCCGCTCGGCGAGAAGGCCTGGGGCGATGCGAAGCTGCCTGTCCCGAAGGGCATCTACTGGAACGTGTGCACCGGCTCCCGGATTGAAGCTGGAGACGATGGGATAAGGCTCGCCGAGCTGCTTCGCGACTTTCCCGTCGCGTTGCTGAAATCGGGGACGCAGCCCGATTAGAGAAGCCCGGCGATCCAGCGGATGAGCAGCACCGACAGGGCGACCAGGCCGAGGAGGGAGAGCACGACCACGCCGATCAGCAGCGCGCCGAACGCGCGGCTCGAGCGGGTCGTCTTCTTCGGGTCGTCCAGCCAGGCGTCGAGGAGCGCGACGTTGCGCTGGTTCGCCTTGAACGCGGCGTCGAAGACGTCGCCAGCCAGCGGCACGATCCCGACCACGCCTTCCACGCCCACGTTGAAGCCCATGCGCATCAGCACGCTCTTCGGTGCGCCCAGGCGGGCGGCTTCGCCGAGGATGTAGCTGGAGAGCACGACACCGATCAGGTCGCCGAGGAACGGGAAGAGACCGATCAGCGCGTCGAGGCCGATCGTGAAGCGCGTGCCCGGAACGGGGATCGAGCTGTCGAGAAGCCAGGCGAGCTGCTTCAGGCGCGCGCGGGTCTCGCGCACGCCGGGTTCTTCGACGGATTCCACGCGTCCTTCGGAATCCACGGAAATGATGCGCGGGGGAGGGGCCATGGCGGTTGGACAAGCGGCGAATGTGAAATTTCCACAAAGCAGGTCATTTCTGCGCACAGTTTCACACTTTATCCCTTGGAATCCATAACTTAGTAGCTCTTCGTATGGCAATCTTGCGGCGGACATCTGGATAAAGGCTGTTCGCGGCACCATGAACAGAAGGTCGCAGAACGGCATCGCGCTGGTAGCGCTGCTTGGAGCGCTTGCGCTGGGCGCAAGCTATTTCCTCTATGACCGGCTGAACGCGTCGCCCTCGGCGGTGGCCCTCGCCCGGAGCAAGCATGACGCCGCGATCCTCTCCCGCGCGAAGGCCGCGCTGGTCGGCCAGGTCGCGCTGAACACCGCCGGCGCGACGGAGGTGAATCCCGGCCGGCTGCCATGCCCCGAAGCGCTCGCCGACGCCGGCACCGCGAACGAAGGCCTCCCGGCAATGGCGAGCGCCGGCAATCCGTTCGGCGTCTGCGCGGCGGGCGCGGTCGGCCGCCTGCCGTGGAAGCTGCTTGGACTCGAGAAGCCGCTCGATTCTTCCGGCGAGCCGCTCTGGTACGCGGTCGGTCCGGGCTGGGTGCAGGCGGCTGCGGGGGCGACGCTGGTCATCAATTCGGACTCGCCCGCGGCCGGCGGCCTGAGCCTTTCCGGAACCGATGCGGTGGCGATCCTCTTCGCGCCGGGCACCGCGCTCCCGGGCCAGGCGCGCACCGCGGTGAACGGCGCGGCGGCGCTTCAGGTCGCGAATTACCTCGACGGCGGGAATTCGGCGCCGCTCGACCTCGTCTTCGTCGCGCAGGCGGCCGGCGCGGCGTTCAACGATCGCGCGCTCGCCCTCACGCGCGAGGAGCTCCTGCCGGCGATCGAAGCCGCGGTCGCGGACCGGTTCGAGCGGCAGGTCGCCCCCGGGATGCGCACCGCCTACTCGGGCGCGCCGTGGACGGCGACCCCCACCCTGCCGTTCGCAGTGCCTTTTGCCGACCCGAGCGTCGCGCCGGCGAACCGGTTCCGAGGCGCGGCCGGCACCGCCCGCGGGCTGCTCCCTGCGACATACGCGACGGCCGGCGCTTGCTCCCCGGCGCCGTGCACGCCGGCGCCCTGCGATGCGGCGGATCCGCGCTGCGACGCGTCGTTCCTCGCCTTCCAGCCGGCCGCCGTGACCGTGACGAGGACCGGCGGCGCGCTCTACCAGGAGCATTCCTGCAGCGTGGCCGGCACGCCGCAGGTCCTGACCTGCGAGATCCGCGGCTCGACCAGCCTGTTCTCCTTCGCCAACTGGATGGCGTTCAACATGACGGTGCGCATCAGCAACGCGGCGATGGGCTTTCGCGCGGTGAACGGCACGGTCGTCGTGGGCGGCGTCGATACCGGCGCCGTAAACGCGCCTTACGGCTACACGGTGAATTCGGCCGTCCTGAACACCGACGGCTCGGCGACGATCGCCATCTCCTCGCGCTTCGCCGGCGGCTCGGGCTCGGTCCTCGCCGCGCTCGGCTCGCTGACCTGCACGATTTTCTTCATCCCGCTTTGCTACGAGTACACGATCTCCATTCCCGTCGCGCTCCTGTCCGACCACCCGGTGGTCGACCCGGCCAACGCGTCGACGAACTGGTTCTTCCGCAATCGCTGGCACGAGCTGGCGCACTACGCCGTCGCGCCCAGCGTGGCGCCGAGCCAGGCCGCGCCGCGCGGATGCACGACGCTTCCCTCCGCGAGCACGCCGTGCCTTCAGGCGAGCTACCTCGCCTCGCCATCGGCTGGCGAGGGCTCGCTGCGCGGGATCGTGCTCTTCGCCGGGCGCAGCCTCTCCACCGCGGCGCGCCCGGCCGGCCAGGTCCGCCCGAGCGGCGATCCGCTCGACTGGTTCGAGGACCTCAACGCCGGCGCGGCGAGCCCTTACGCTACGCGCGCGCCCGACCTCGCGCCGCAGCGCGCCTTCAACGATCGCGTCGTCGTGCTGGACCACAACTGATGAAGCGCGTCGCCGGCTTTACCCTGACCGAGCTCGCCGTCGTGATGGCGATCCTCGCCCTCCTGCTGGGCAGCGCGATGATGACGCTCGCCGCGCAGGCCGAGCAGCGGGCGATCGACGACACGCGGCGCCGCCTGGATGCGGCGGTCGAGGCGCTCACCGCCTTCGCGGTGATCCATGGCCGGCTTCCGTGCCCCGCGGTCAACGCCGCCACGGGCGACGAGGCGCCCGCCGGCGGCGGCGCCTGCACCAACGCCTACGGCGGCTTCCTGCCGGCGCGCACCATTGGGCTGCAGCCCACCGACAGCTCGTTCTACGCCGTGGATGCCTGGGGCAACCGGATCCGGTACGCCGTGTCTTCGGTCGCGCCGGCAGGATGCGCCGGGACGTCCGTCGCGCCGCACTTCACGAACGCGCTGAACCTCAAGACCAACGGCATCAGCTGCCGGCCGAACGACCTCGACATCGTCTGCAGCACGGCAGCCGCGGGCGTGAACCCGGCCTGCAACGTCGGCACCCGGGTGGTCAGCGCGCAGACCATCGCCTTCGTCGTCTACAGCAGCGGCCCGAACGGTGCCATCGCCGGGCAGTTCGGCGGCGACGAGGTGGAGAACGCCAACAGCGACGCGCGCTTCGTCATGCGAACGCCCAGCGCGGCGGGCTCGCCGAACGGCACGTTCGACGACCTCGTGGTCGCGGTCCCGGCGGGGGTGCTCTATGCTCGCCTCGTCGCCGCCGGCGTGCTTCCCTAGCCGCATGGAACCGTCCGGCCGGACCGTCGTCGCGAGCGTCCTCTTCCTCGATATCGTCGGCTACTCGACGAAGGGCGTGAGCCAGCAGGTCGCGCTCAAGCAGGCGTTCAACGCGGCGCTTCTCGGCGCGCTCGAGCCGCTCGAGCCGGGCGACCGGGTGGTCGTGGATACCGGCGACGGCGCGGCGATCACCATCCTCGGCGACCCGGAGCGGGCCCTCTTCGTCGCCCTCGCGATCTTCGACGACATCGGCGACATGCAGGTGCGCGGCGGCGTGAACCTCGGCCCAGTCTCGCTCACCGTCGACATCAACGGCCACGCCAACGTGATCGGCGACGGCATCAACGTCGCGCAGCGGATCATGGATTTTGCGGGGGCGGGCGAGCTGCTCGTCTCGCGCACCTTCCAGGAGGTGGTCGCCCTCATGTCGCCCGACTACGCCTCGATCTTCAGCCACGAGGGCTCGCGCACCGACAAGCACGGCCGCGCCCACGAAGTCCATGCGGTGCGCCAGGGCGTGCGGGTGGGGCGCCGCGTGGCCGAGCGGCAGGCCAAGGCGGCGGCGCCGCGCCCGGCGCGCAGCGCGCCGGGGCCGGCCATGCCGGTGGTGGTCTCCGACGCGGGCCTGCACCCCGTGGTCTCGGGCTACAGCGAGGCCGCCGTCCACGAGGCGCTGCAGCAGCTCGCCGCGGCCGGGCGGCGCGTTACTTCCCCGATCTCGCGCATCGGCGACAAGTGGTTCGCGAGCGTCGACAACCCCGAGGCCTCGGGCGCGAAGGTCGAGTCGTTCGGCCTGAAGCGCATCGTGAGCGGGCCGACACGCGAGTCCGTCGAATCCAAGGTCGCCGAGCTGCGGGAGTACGGCGCGGTGCTCGTGCACGACATCGAGTGCGCCGACGGCGTGTGGACCGCCGTCTGCGAGAAGTCCTGACACCTTTTCAGAGGGTCACGCAGGCCTTCTCGTAGCTCGCCTCGCCCATGCCGCCGGGCTCGAAGATGCCGCGCGCGCGGATCCACTCGAAGGATTCCTCGTAGGCCTCCTTCGTGTACGGCTCGAAGACGATGCGTTCCCCCGGGCCCCAGCGCCGCGTGTCCATCTGCTCGAGGAAGCGCTCCGGGAACTCGTGGCGATAGTGCTGCGTAT
Organism: uncultured bacterium; assembly: GCA_965233165.1. Taxonomy (GTDB): domain Bacteria; phylum Pseudomonadota; class Gammaproteobacteria; order Burkholderiales; family SG8-39; genus SCGC-AG-212-J23. The sequence goes on from CBDDRX010000070.1 coordinate 15,526, forward strand.
AGAGCTCGGGCCGCACGTCGATGTCGCGCTGGGCGCGGCGCAGCGCGCGGAAGTATTTCTTCACGTCCTCGGGATCGGGGTCGCCGCTCAGCATCGTGGCGATCATGAACGTGGTGTCGATCACCTTGCGAAAGCCGAGCTGCTCGAGGAAGTAGTACGGCCCGCTGAAGAGCGCCGCCGCCGGCACCTGCCGGTCGACCAGCTTCTCGAGCCGGCCGAAGAGGATCCCGTCGGCGAACGAGAGCTTGATGTCCTGCGGCTCCAGGTACTGCTCGAGCGCCTGGAGGGTCGAATAGTGGCTGCCCGACTGGAAGCCGACCGAGATCGGCACGCCCTTCAGGTCTTCCGGCCGGCGCACGTCCGACTCCGGCGGGACGAAGACCGCGGCCGGCGCGACGGAGTAGGCGTCCGCGTAGAGGCGACCGTGGCCCTTGGAGGCGGCGACGTTCACCGTCCAATGGCAGGCGCAGCTCACGTTCGCCGCGAGGCCCTTCTCGATGTTCTGGAACGCCCCCGAGCGGTCCGGCGTCCGGTGCGTCGTCCACACGCCGCGGAACTCGTAGTCGAGCCCCTCGGCCTTGAAGTAGCCCTTCTCCTCAGCGACCCACTCCTGCAGCCTGAAGTGGGGCGAGATCGCGAATTTCGCTTTCATCCTTGATCCTCTTTTCCAGGGTGCGGCGGAAGTGGGCGAGCGGGGCGTCGGAGGCGATGCCGTGGAACTTGAACGAAGGGTCGGCGTCGAGCATCTCCTGCTGGCCTTCGATGATGAACTTGTCCTCGAGGAAGCCCTGCACCATCGAGTCGTGCAGCGACAGGCCGATCGTCGCGTCGTGCAGGTCGTAGTCGTGCAGGTAGTTCCAGAAGAAGTGCGTCGAGCGGCGCGTCTCCGGCGTGAAGAACTGGCAGTTGCGGTACTCCTTCGCGCCCTCCCGGCTGCCCTTCTCCAGGCCGTGGCCGGCCGGCGCGAACAGCGATTCGAGGAAGAAGATCCCGGGCACGTGCATCCGGCCGATGTTCCGGCGGTCGACCTTCTTCAGGCCGCGGACGACTTTTGCGTGGAAAGGCGGCGTCGGCGCATCCATGTGCCAGCGCTCGACGCGGAACCCGTCCTCCAGCCGCTCCACCGCGAGCGGCTTCGACTTGTACGCGTACTCCTCCGTGCCGCCGAGGGTCTTCGTATGCACGAACGCGAGGTGCGCGAAGTCGGAGAGGTTGTCGACGATCAGGCGGTAGTCCGCCTTGTAGTGCATGTAGTCCGGCACGCCCCGCCACTTCGGGCTGTCCAGGTAAGGAATGTCGATGATCGCGGAAGGATCCGCCTTCTGCGGATCGCCCATCCACACCCAGACGATGTGCTGCTTCTCCACCACCGGGTAGGCGCGCACGCCCAAACCCTTGGGGATGTTGTCCTGCCCGGGGATCTGGATGCACTTGCCCGAAGGGTCGAACTTCAGCCCGTGGTACATGCAGCGGACATCGTCGCCTTCGAGGCGGCCGTTGGAGAGCTTCGCCCCGCGGTGGCAGCAGCGGTTGTCCAGCGCCACGGCCCGCCCGCTGTCGCCTTTGTAAATTAGCACCGGCGCCTCGAGGATCGTGCGCGCCAGGAGCTTCCCGTCGATGAGCTCATGGTCCCAGGCGGCCATGTACCAGCAGTTCATCAGGAACGTTCCGGCGGGTGCGCCCATGGCCTTCCCCCTTGGTGGAACGCAGATTCTAGGGCTAGTCGGACTCCTGGAGCAGGTCGGTGCAGCGCAGAAAAACCGAGTCGGGCGGCACGCTTTCGCCGTTGAGCCAGCGATGAACATCGGCGACCGGGACGCCGAGGAAGGCCGCGAGCTTGTGCTCCCCGCCGAGCTTCAGGCACGCGTCATGGAGCAGCCGGATATAGATGTGCGAGTTCCGATGCGTCGAGGGGCATATGTCTTGCATGGCGGCATCTTGCCCCCGAATGCCCGAAAGGCGCTGTCGTACTTTCGGCTCTATTTTTGTAGGGCGTCCGGGGACCGCCGCGCGGTCACCTTGATCTCGATCAGGATCCGCTCCTCGAGCAGGCCCGCCTGGAGCATCGTAGCCGCCGGGCGCGCCTTGCCGAAGTACTTCGCGAGCACCGGCCAGCATTGCCGGAAATCTTCCCGGCGCGGCAGGATGTAGCGCACCCGCACCACGTCCTCCATGGTGGCGCCGGCCTCGGCCAGCGCGGCGGCGATGTTCTTCATGCATTGCTCCGCCTGCGCGGCGACGTCCGCGGAGATCGTCATGGTCGCGTAGTCGAAGCCGGTCGTCCCCGAGACGAAAATCCACTCTCCCTCCACGACGGCGCGCGAATAGCCGATGTCGCGCTCGAAGCTCGAGCCCGAGGAGATCAGTTTCCGGGCCATCTGAAGTCCTTTCCGATCGCATTCCACGGCAGGCGCAGGTCGATCCCGCCGATCCGCAGCACCCATGCGGCGAAGGTGTTGCTGTTCGGTCCCGGCCACGCGAGGTAGTGGTCGCAGAAGGGATAGCGGGTCTTCGCGTCCTCGAGGATCGCCTTCAGGCGAAGCGCCTCGGCACCCTCCCACTCGGCCGCCAGCCGCGCCCGGCCGCCGCCGACGCCGGCGTCGGGCGCCTTGAGGTTGCAGTGCAGGTGGCCGGCGCTCGTGCCGCCCGCGTCGCGGCGTTGCCAGATTTCCCAGCGGTCGCAGCCCCCCGAGGACGGGTCGCGCACGTTGAACCAGTAGTGGACCGCGAACAGGCCGAGCGGGGCGGGCAGGCTTGCGTACTTGAGCTGGACGATCACGCGCTATTCTCCCATCCCATGATCGGCGGGCTGGTCCGCATCCTGTTTTTCCAGGGGCTCGGGGAGCTCGTGTCCCGCTTTGCGCTACCCCTGATTCCCGGGCCGGTGGCCGGGCTCGTGCTGCTGCTCGCATGGTTCTCGCTGCGCCGCCGGATCGAGGCGGACGTGGACCAGGTGGCCTCGGCGCTGGTGCAGCACCTCGGGCTGCTCTTCGTGCCCGCGGCGGTGGGCGTGGTGATGTTCTGGCCGCAGCTGCGCGAGCACGCCTTCGCGGTGACGCTCGCGCTGGTCGCGAGCGCCATCCTGACCATCGCCGCGACGGCGCTCGTGCTGAAGGCGCTGGCCCGGGAGGCGGAGTGAAGATCCACGAGATCTGGGTCTACCTTTCCGGCAGTCCGCTGCTCGCCTTGTTCATCACCCTCGCGGCGTATCACGCCGGCAGCGTGATCTACGAGCGCGCCGACCGGCACCCGGTCGCCAACCCGGTGTTCATCGCGGTGGTCCTGGCCGCGCTCGCGATCACCGCGGTGGACATGCCGTATCCGAAATACTTCGAGGGTGCGCAGTTCGTGCACTTCCTGCTCGGCACGGCCACCGTGTCGCTGGCGGTGCCGATCTACAAGGGGTTTGCCGTGATCCGCGGGCGCGTCGTCCCGCTGCTCGCCGCGCTCTTCGCCGGGGCGGTGACCTCGATCGCGAGCGCCGTGGCGGTGGCGAAGCTGCTCGGCGCGGATTCCTCGATCATCGGCGCGCTCTGGCTCAAGTCCGTGACCGCGCCCATCGCCATGGGGGTGGCCGAGCGCATCGCGGTCTCGCCGACGCTCACCGCCGTGTTCGCGGTCAGCACCGGCATCCTCGGCGCCGTGCTCGCGCGCTTCGTCCTCGACCTCGTGGGCTCGCGGGCCTGGTGGCAGCGCGGCTTCGCGCTCGGCGTCGCGTCGCACGGCATCGGCACTTCGCGCGCGTTCAGCGTCCATCCGGAGGCCGGCGCCTTCGCCGGCCTCGCGATGGGCCTGCACGGCATCCTCGGTGCGTTGCTGATTCCGCTCGCGGCCCGCTACTTCCTCTAGCGGGCCTTCAAAGCCTCCGCGAATCGTAGGCCCAGTGCAGCAGCGCCTGCCGCTGGCGCTTGCGGCAGGCGAGATCACCCTTCATGCAGTTGGCGCGGATCTGCGCGGCGTGGCGGCGGATCGCCCTCCAGCGCGCGATCTGGCGCGCGTCGTCCGGCCCGCGGCGGCCCATCCAGTAGCGGCAGTACCACTGGAGCCAGCCGCGCGGGTCGTCCGGGTGGATCCAGCCCTTCTCGCGCCACACCGAAAGAGGCTGTGACGCGTTCACGCCAAAGCAATTCAGCTTCGCATCCCGGACCTTCGACAGCTTCGCCTTGCGGAACCAGGCGGCGGGAAACTCATCCGCGCAGTCGGTCATGTATTTCCCGCCGAACACGCCCGCGGCAAGCATCTGCGCGGGCGTGAGGTCGGGCGTGAAGTCCGGGTGGAAGTTCTTCCCCGGGGGCTCGGTGCGGACGTAGACGTACTTCTTCTGCATCCGGTCGTTCACCACGACCTTCTTCGGCGCCACTTCCTACGCCGCTTTCGCCAGGGTCCCGTTCTGGTAGTCGCGGATCGCCTGCTCGATCTCGGCGACCGAGTTCATGACGAACGGCCCGTACTGGACGACCGGCTCCCCGATCGGCTTGCCGGCAAGGAGCAGGAAGCGCGCCTCGTCCTTCCCGGCGGTGGCCGCGACGTCCCCCTGCGTGGAGAGCACGCCGGCCGCCTGGCGGCGCAGCGGCTTGCCGTCGATCGAAAGCTCGCCCTCGTACGGATAGAGGAAGACGTTGTGGCCGTCGGGCAGCGCATGGCGGAACGTCGCGCCCGCCGGCAGATGGACGTCGAGGTAGGTGGCGTCCGTGCTTCCCCCGCCCACAGGGCTCTTCCCGGAAGCAAAGCTTCCGCCGATCACGCGCACCTTGCCGCCGCCCTCGAGCTTCACTTCGGGGATGTCGGAGGCCTGCAGGTCCGTGTAGCCCGCGGCCTTCATCTTCTCCTTCGCCGGCAGGTTGATCCAGAGCTGGAAGCCGCGCATGCGGCCTTCGCTCTGCTGCGGCATCTCGGAGTGGATGATGCCGCGTCCGGCGGTCATCCACTGCACGCCGCCCGGCTTCAGGTCGCCGCGGTTGCCCAGGTGATCCTGGTGCAGCATGTGGCCGTCGAGGATGTAGGTGACCGTCTCGAAGCCGCGGTGCGGATGGTCCGGGAAGCCCGCGAGGTAGTCGTCCGGGTCGTCGGAGTAGAACTCGTCGAGCATCAGGAACGGGTCGACGCGCACATGCTGCGCCTGGCCGAGGCTGCGGCGCAGCTTCACGCCCGCGCCGTCGGAGGCGGGGATGGAGGGGATGACGGCCTGCAGGGCGCGGGTGGGCATACGGCTTTATATGCCACCGGACGGGCGTAACTCAACCCCTCAGAACTTCCGGGCTTTCTCCTTTCCCGGCGCGCAGGTGCCTTCCCAGACCGCCGCGCCGAGGAACAGGCCGGAGGACTCGCGCGTCATCTCGGCCCGCAGCGAGAAGCGCCCGGTCTGGCGCGAGACCTGGAGCTGCGCGATGCGCAGCGCGTTGCCCTCGGGGCTCGCCATGCGCGGCTGCGCCTCGGCGGCCTTCAGCGCGCTGTCGTCCAGCTCGATGCGCAGCGGCCCGTTCAGCGCCGCGAGGTCCGACTTGAGCGGCGCGACCATCCCCGGCCCGTAGGGCAGCGAGAACTCGATCGTCGACTTGCCCCAGTCCATGCCGGTCGACTGCGTGAGGGTGCCGCTGCAGGCGAGGGTCCCGCTCGCCGCCTGGCTCCATGCCCGGGTCCAGCTCAGCACGCCCGCGCCGAGGACGAGCGAGACGGTGGCGAGGACGAGCCAGCGGTTCGCGGAACGGAGGAGGCCGTCGTGCTCCATGCAGCCGGGCAGCTTAGGCCCGGCCGTGTTACGCCTTCGCTGCGCCCGCTTGGTCCGCCCGCGCGTAAAGCAGGGGCAGGGACGCCGCCAGCAGCACGAGCGCCAGCGCCGTCGGCCACGAGACCCAGGCGAGCATCAGGAACGGCAGGCCGACGAAGACGCCAAGAGGCGCCCACGGCACCGGCGGTGGGGCGCCGAGGTTGACGCGCAGCTTCGCATGCATCCAGGCGCCGAGGCGCCCGTGCGGGTGCGGCGCCGTGACGGCACGGCCCTCGAGCCAGGAGAAGAATACGTACAGCAGCAGGCTGGCGTTGCCGACCAGCACCAGCGGCGCGGCGATGAGCGCGAGGAACACGCGCCAGGAGCGGGTGCCGCCGACGAACACGATCGTCGCGGCGGTGCAGGCGAGGGCGATGGCGACGAGGACGAGCACCGCGACGAGGATCTCCACGCCGTGCTTCTTCACGTAGCCGCGGAACGCCGTCCCGCGCTGATAGCGCTGGATGAGCTCGAAGCCGCCGTTGAACGTCGTGATGAAGCCGAGCGCCATGCCCGGATCATGCGCGCGCGCGCTTCGCCTTGCTGAGAATTTCTTCACGCACGTCGGTGATCTCCCGCGCCCGCGAGGTGCCGGCGCCGTCGCAGTGCCCGGTGCGCGGGCAATGCATGCTGCGGGGGCAGATGATGCGCGCCGGGCGGGAGAGGGCTTCCTCCACCCAGGCGATGTTCAGCACCCGCGCCGCGGCCTGGATGGCCTGCGCCGCCGCCTCCGGGATGCGCGCCTCGCCGCGGTGCTGCAGGCAGGCGCTGGCGATGCCGGCGACGAGCTGCTCCGCGTCCACGCCGTGCGAGCGCAGCGCGGGCGCGAGGTCCAGCCCGACCGACAGGACGTGCGGGTTGCCCGCCATGTCGGTGGTGCGGCGCGAGTGGCAGCAGTAGAGGAGCGACTGGCCGCCGTCGATCAGCACGGAGATCTGCGAGCCGCGGTCCGCCCCGCGCGTTTCGTTGAGCATCCGGAACACCGCCCAGTTCGGGCAGGGGTCGGAGACCTGCGCCATGTTCCCCCACGGCAGCGGGATGCCGTTGCCGCGGTACACCGCGCGCAGGTACCCGGGCGGGTAGGCGTCGAAGAAGTGCCAGTACGGGTAGGGCGAGACCTTGGTCATGCGGCGCATCACCACCGCCGGCGTGAGGTCGATCTTCTCGCCGGCCTCCACGCGGTAGGACTCGCGGGCGAGGAAGCGGCGGAACGGCGCCTTCGGCGCGAGCAGCGCGCCGGCGAAGAAGCTGCACTCGAAGTCGCGCCACGCGTGCAGCACGTCCTGCGGGCTGAGGCCGGGCGCGATGTGCGCGCCCTCGGGGCTGCCGCCCATCTCGCCACCGGTGGCGTGCGCAGACTTCAGGCCGTCGCCCTCGTGCAGCACCTTGTGCGCGAGGTGCGAGGCGAGGTCGAACTTGAGCCGGGCCGGGTCCTCGAGGAGCTCGCGGTTCAGGTACACGGTGCGCGGCGACTCGTAGAAGGAGCGCACCATGCTGCGCAGCTCGCGGTCCTTGTCCCGCGCCAGCACCGGCTTGCGGTCGAACCAGCGCAGCGCTAGGCCGTGGCGCCGGCAGAGCTGCATCAGGTCGTCCACGCCGAGGGGGAAGCGCCGCTCGCCGATGCGCTCGGCGGCGCGCTCGAGGTCCGGGAAGTCGTTGCGCGACATCTCCTGGTGCGAGCGGATGAGGAGGTGGGCGAACTGCCGCCCGGTGGTGCCGGTCTGCGCGAGCAGCTCCGGGATCGCCGCCTGCAGCAGCTCCTTGGAGAAGAGGAAGGAGGGCTCGAGCGGCACGCCCGCCGCCCCGCCGGCCCGGTGCTCGGCGCGCGGCGCCTCGACCTCGGGGTTGCCGTCGAGGAACCAGCGCGGCTCCTTCTGGAACACGGAGGAGAGCAGGCCGAGCACGCTCCCGGAGGGCACGCGCTTGCCGCCCTCGATCATGCTCAGGTACGAGACCGAGGGCGCGCCCTGGGCGTCGAGCTGGATGCAGCGGGCCGACAGCTCCTCGAGCGTGAGGCCGTTGCGCTTGCGCAGCGCGCGCAGCTTGGTTCCAAGGAAGTGGCTCTTGCGCACGTGGGCTTGCTGGGTCATGGGCGGATCGGACCAGGCCGGTGTGAAATTAACACTGTGAAATTTCCGTAGTGAAATTCGCCTGCGTTAGGCACGCATAATGCACCCACAGCAGCGTCGCGTTCAAGGAGAAGCTGATGCAGCGCAAGATCCTGATCCTCGGAGCCTCGTACGGCTCCCTCCTCGCCACCCGGCTGCTGATGGCGGGACACGCCGTCACCCTGGTCTGCACCCGCGGCACCGCCGAGCTCATCAACCGCGAGGGGACCGTGGTCCGCTTCCCGATCAAGGGATGGCACGGCCTGCTCCAGGTCCACTCCGCGGCGCTGCCCGGCGCGCTGGACGCGCGCACGCCCGAGGCCGCCGACCCGGCGCAGTTCGACCTCGTGGTCCTCGGCATGCAGGAAGCCCAGTACGGCGAGCGCGCCGTGCGCGACCTGATGGGCCGCATCGCGGCCTCGAGGAAGCCCTGCCTCGCGATCATGAACATGCCGCCGCTGCCCTTTCTCAAGCGGGTGCCGGCGCTCGCGCAGGCCGACCTGCGCCACTGCTACGCCGACCCGGGCGTCTGGGAAGGCTTCGCGCCGGGCCTCGTGTCCCTCGCCAGCCCCGACCCGCAGGCCTTCCGGCCGCAGGGCGAGCCGAAGAACGTGCTCCAGGTCGGCCTGGCGACCAACTTCAAGGCGGCGCGCTTCGCGTCCGGCGAGCACACCGCGCTCCTCCAGCAGCTCGCGGCCGACATCGAGCAGGCCCGCGTCGGCGGGCTCGAGCTGCCGGTCAAGCTCAAGGTGCACGAGTCGGTGTTCGTGCCGATGGCGAAGTGGCCGATGCTCATCGCCGGCAACTACCGCTGCGTCCGGCCGCAGGACATGATCCCGATCCGCGAGGCGGTGCACGGCAACGTCGAGCGCTCGCGCGAGATCTACGACTGGGTGGCGAACCTGTGCATGAGGATCGGCGCGGACGCCGCCGACCTGGTCCCGTTCGAGAAGTACGCCAAGGCCGCCGAGGGCCTCGGCAAGCCGTCCTCCGCCGCGCGCGCCCTCTTCAGCGGCGCCCGGCACATCGAGCGCGTCGACAGCCTGGTCCTGTGCATCGCCCGCATGCTCGGGCAGAAGAACGAGACCGTGCGCGAGATCGTCGCCACCGTGGACGACCGCCTCACCAACAACCGCCTCGCCGCCGAGCCCGTCGCCGCCTAGCCCAGGTTGTCATCCCCGCGCAGGCGGGGACCGATTCCCCGTCATCCCCTGCGAACTGGGTTCGTCATCCCCGCGAAGGCGGGGATCCCGTTTTCCTTTTCCTCTTCCTGAAGCACCCGTCGACATGGTCATCGACCATCCCGACCGCCTGCATGTACGCATACATGATCGTCGATCCGACGAACCGGAAGCCGCGCTTCAGGAGATCCTTGCTCAGCGCGTCGGACTCCTCGCTCCTTGCCGGGATGTCCTTCAGCGTCTTCCGCCGGTTGACCTTCGGCTTCCCGCCGACGAAGCGCCACACGTAGGCATCGAAGCTCCCGAACTCCTTCTGCACCGCCAGGAACGCCTTCGCGTTCGTCACCGTGCTCTCGATCTTCAGCCGGTTCCTGACGATTCCCGCGTCCTGCATCAATAATTGGATTTTTGAAGAAGAGAATCTGGAAATCCTCCGCGGATCGAATCCCGCGAACGCCTTCCGGTAGTTTTCGCGCTTGTTGAGGATCGTCTCCCAGCTCAGCCCCGCCTGCGCGCCCTCCAGCACCAGGAACTCGAACAGCACCCGGTCGTCGTGCGCCGGCACGCCCCACTCCTTGTCGTGGTACGCGATGCCCGCCGGCGTCTTCGCCCACCCGCAGCGGCCCTTCACGCCGTCTCCATCGCGATCGCCTTCTTCACCGCCGGCAGCGCCCCCACGCGCGCCCGGTGCTCGATGACCTTCGGGATCTTCGTCAGGTCCACCCCGTCCCCCTCCAGCCACTGCGCCAGGGTGAACAGGTAGTAGTCGCAGATCCCCAGGTCCTTGCCCATCACGTACGGGCCCTTGAGCATCTCCCGATCGATCAGGTGGAAGCATTCCCCGACCGACTCCGGCACTTTCCTCCGCATCGACTCGAACGCCGCCTCGTCATCCGCCCAGCGGTACCCGCGCATCCTGTGTGAATGCGCCACGTGCACCGTCGAGCAGAGATAGCTGTTGAACGCCTGCACCTCCGCCAGCGCAAACGGATCCTCGATCGGCGCCAGCCTCGCCTCCGGGTACATCTGCGCGATGTACACCAGTATCGCCGGCGTCTCCGTCAGCACCCCTCTCTCCGTCACCAGCGCCGGCACCCGCGCCTTCGGATTCACCTTCAGGAACTCCGGCGATTTCTGCTCGTCTTTCTTGAAATCGATCCTGATCGCTTCGTACCCGGCACCCGCGTGCTCGAGGGCGATGTGCGAGGCGAGGGAACAGCTATTCGTGGAGAAGAAGAGCTTGAGCATGCGGCGATTGTAGCGACCTGTGTTCCTGGGTGTGGCATACAGCCTTGCGGCGTCTGCGCTCCCATGCGATATCTAGGTCTCGGTATCAACCTCAAGGGAGAGCCATGAACAAGAACATGACCGTCGTCCTGCTCCTCGTGCTCGCGGCCGGCTGCAGCAGCAGGCCGCAGGATGGACCCGAAGCGCCGCCGATGGATCCGAAGCGGAAGGTGAGCGAGCAGGAGTGCAGCCGGCCCATCGATGCGGACGGCAACCTGATGTGCCGCGAGGTGAGCGAGGCCGAGCGCCGCGCCAGGATCGCGGAAGAAGAGCGGCAGGCGAGGGAACGCCGTGAAGCCGCGGAGCGCGCCGAGCGCGAGCGCCTCGAGCGGGAGCGCGCCGAGCAGCTTGCGCGGGAAGAGGCCGCGCGGAAGCTGCGGGCTGCCGAGGAGGAGCGGCTCGCCGCCGAGCGCCGCCGGCTGGAGGCCGAGGCCGCGCGCAAGGCCCAGGAAGAGCGCGAGCGCCGGGAGAAGGCGGAGGCGGAAGCCCTTGCCCGCCAGCGCGCCGCCCAGGAAGCGCGCGAGGCAGCCGAGCGCGAATGCCGGCGTCTCGAGCAGGAACGGCTCGACGGCCGCGCGGTGCTCGAGAACTTCGTCGCCAACTACGGCAAGGACGCGGAATTCAAGGGGGTCGCGGGGCAGATCGCCGCGTTCCTCGGCAGGGCTCGCAAGGTGCAGCCATGCCCGCCGGCATGACGGCTAGAGGCCGAGGTAGGCCTGCCGGACGCGCTCGTTGTGGAGCAGCTCCGGGCCGGTGCCGCTCATGACGATGCGGCCGTTTTCCAGCACGTAGGCGCGCTGGGAGATCTTGAGGGAGACGGCGACGTTCTGCTCGACGAGGAGGATGGTCATGCCGCGCGCGTTCAGGGCGCGGATGGTGTGCAGGACTTCCTGGACGACGACGGGGGCGAGGCCGAGGGAGGGCTCGTCGAACATGATGAGCTCGGGGGCGCCCATGAGGCAGCGGCCGATGGCGAGCATCTGCTGCTCGCCGCCGGACAGGGTGCCGGCGTTCTGGGCCTTGCGCTCGGCGAGGCGCGGGAACATGGCGTAGACCTCGTCCAGCGTCTTCTTCGCGTTGGCGCGGGCGCGCGGGAGCATGGCGCCCATCTCGAGGTTTTCCTGCACCGTGAGGGTGGGGAAGACCTGGCGGCCCTCGGCGACCTGGCCGATGCCGAGGTTGCAGATGCGGTGCGAATCGAGCGCCTGGATTTCCTTTTCTTCGAAAAGCACCTTTCCACTGCGTGGCTTCTCGATGCCGGCGATGGTCCGGATCAGCGAGGACTTGCCGGCGCCGTTGGCGCCGATGATGGCGACGATGTCGCCCTTCGGCACGTCCAGGGATACGTCCGAAAGAGCCTGGGCGTCCCCGTAGTAAAGATCCACATCCTTGACCTGAAGAAACGGGCTCATATTTCCGTCTCCTCGCCGAGGTAGCACTCGAGGACGGCGGGGTCGCGCACGATCTGCTCGGGGCTGCCGCGGGCGATGACCTCGCCGTGGTGCAGGACGCCGATGTGCCCGGCGAGCGCCATGACGGCGCGCATGACGTGCTCGATGAGGAGGATGGTCAGGCCGTCGGACTTGTTGAGGCCGCGGAACACTTCCACCATCTGGTCGGTCTCGGTCGGGCGCAGGCCCGCCATTACCTCGTCGAGGAGGAGGAGCTTCGGGCGCGTGGCGAGGGCGCGCGCGACCTCGAGGCGCTTGCGGTCGGGCAGGGTGAGCGAGGAGGCGGGCTGGTCGCGCTTCGCGGCGAGGTGCAGCTTCTCCAGGATGTCGAGGGAGACCTTGCGCGCGCCGGCGGCCGTGCGCTCGTGCAGGAAGCCGCCCACCATCACGTTGTCGAGCACCGACAGGCCGGCGAACGGCTTGACGATCTGGAACGTGCGCCCGATCCCTCCGGCGCATACCTGGTCCGGCCGCAGGCCATGGATCGGCCTGCCCCGGAAGAGGATCTCGCCGGAATCGGGCCGGTAGACCCCGGCGATCATGTTGAAGATGGTGGTCTTGCCCGCGCCGTTAGGGCCGATCAGCGCATTGATCGCGCCTTCCGGGACCTCGAACGAGGCGTCCTGGACGGCACGCAGGCCGCGGAAGGCCTTCGAGACGCCGCGCACCTCCAGCAGGCTCATTGCGCCGCCCTAGAAAAGCAGCGGGGCGGGCGTACCTTCGTGTCATGACCAACCTGAGCGCGGACCTCGACGACCGGCTCCGCGCGCTCGAGCGGGAGCTCGAGCAGCTCGCGGCCGACCGGCAGCGCTACGCGGAGCTGTTCGATTTCTCGCCCGAGGCCTGCCTCGTCACGGACCTGAACGGCACGATCCTCGAGGCGAACCAGGCTGCCGACGCGCTGCTGGCAGGCGCCGGCGCGTTGCGCGGCGCGGCGCTCGACGCGTTCGTGCCCATGGAGCAGCGCCGCATGTTCCAGGCCGTGGCCGGCGCCGCGATCGAAGGCGTGGGCCGCGGGCGCCTGCCGGCGAAGCTGCGGCTCGCGCGCGGCGACGCCGCGGTGGACGTCTCGCTGCGCCGCCTGCGCCACGGCCGCATTGCCTGGACGCTCCGCCTGCGCGACTAGCGGCGTCAAAGCTTCAGCCTCCGCGCGATCGCGGGCCAGATGCCGTGGGGAAGGAACATCACCACGAGTAGCAGCACCAGGCCGTAGAAGACCTGCTTCACGCCCGGCACCTCGACGCCCAGCTGCAGCATCACTTCGCGCATTCCTTCGGCCAGGCCGGTGATCACGAACGCGCCGATCAGCGGCCCGGCGAGCGTGCCGATGCCGCCGATGATCGGGCCGAGGATGAGCTCGATGGAGCGCGACATGTGGAAGATCTGCTCGGGGAAGAGGTTGTTGTAGTAGAAGGCGAACATCACGCCGGCGAGCGAGGTCATGGCCGCCGAGAGGACCACCGCGTACATTTTGTAGCGGAAGATGTTCACGCCGAGGGCCTGCGCCGCCTCGGGACTCTCGCGGATGGCGAGCCAGTAGTAGCCCATCCGGCTGCGCAGCAGCGCGTGGCAGAGCACGAAGGCCCCCGCGGTCAGGCCGAGCATGAGGAAGTAGAACATCGTCGGGCTGCCGCGCAGGTTCCACAGGTCGTTCTCGGTGTAGTTCGTCACTGGCAGGAAGAGGCCCGAGGAGCCCTGCACCCACTTGAAGTGGTCGAAGCCGATGCGCGCGAACTCGGCGAAGGCGATGGTGAGGATGGCGAAGTACACGCCGCTCACGCCGAAGCGGAAGGCGAGGAAGCCGATGAGCGCGCCGGCGGCCGCGCACAGGGCGACCGAGGCGAGCAGGCCGATCCACGGGCTCAGGCCGAAATGCACGTACAGCGCCGCCGCCGCGTACGCCCCCACGCCGACGTAGAGGGAATGGCCGAGCGAAAGCTGGCCGGCGAACCCCATCATGATGTTCCAGGCCTGGCCGACGAAGGCGAAGTAGAGGATCAGGAAGCCCACCGCGAGCAGGTAGCCGCTGGCGAAGAACGGGAACGCGACGAGCACCGCGAGAAGCGCGGCGAGCAGCACGAGCGCGCGGCGCGGCACGCCTTCGAGCAGGCCCCGCATCAGTGGGCCGGCCTGCCGAGGATGCCCTGCGGCCGGAACAGGAGCACCAGCACCAGCAACCCGAACGCGAACATGCTCTTCGCCGAGGGCGTGAAGAGCACGCCACCCAGCGCCTCGGTGAGGCCGATCAGCAGCCCGCCGAGGAGCGCCCCGGGCATCGAGCCCAGGCCGCCGGTGATGACGATGACGAAGGCGAGCAGCGTGTAGGCCGGGCCGATGTTCGGCGTCACGTCGATCACCACCATCAGCATGGCGCCGGCGGCGCCCACGCAGGCGGCGCCCAGGCCGAAGGTCAGGGCGTAGAGGTGCTTGACGTTGAGGCCGACCACCAGCGCGCCGTGGTAGTTGTCCGCGCACGCGCGGATCGACTTGCCGAGCAGCGTGAAGCGGAAGAACGCGAAGAGCGCGCCCGCCACGACCAGCGCCGCGCCGGCCGCGTAGACCTTGGACGCGTCCACGATCAGCGGCCCGAGCTGGAAGCTGTCGAACGAGTAGGTCGTGCGGATGCCCTGCGCGTCCGGGCCGAAGACGATGAGCTGGAGGTTGACCAGGACCAGCGCCACCGCGACCAGGAGCATGAACTGGCTGTGCTCCGGCCGGTTGATGAACGGGTTGATGAGCCCGCGCTGGAGCAGGTAGCCGAACACGAACAGCACCGCGGCGATCGGCACCAGCAGGACGAGCGGGTCGAGCTTCAGCGCCGAGAAGAGCACCAGCGTCAGGTACATGGCCAGCGTCATCATCTCGCCGTGCGCGAAGTTCACCACGCGCACGACGCCGAAAATGACCGACAGCCCGAGCGCCATCAGCCCGTAGACCAGTCCGGTCAGCAGGCCGCTGGCGGCGACGTTGAAATAGATCTCTGCGGGCAGAGCCTATCGCTTGTCGTAGGGCCGCATGGGCAGCTCGGGCTTCGCGTTCGACGCCGACTTCGGCGCCACGACGACGGGCTTGCCGCCGCGGTTCTGGATCGCCGAGTTCTTCAGCTTGTCGTTCTGCCCCTTGGCGTCGAACTGGATGCCCGGCCCGGTGCTGACGTTGTCCTTGATGTTCGTCGCCCGGATCGCGTCGGCGAGCGCCTTCGGCTCGGCCGTCCCGGCGCGCTTGAACGCGTCGGCGGCGATGAGCAGCGCCTCGAACGTGTAGATATGGTTCGTGTTCAGGTTGATCTCGGGGAAAGCCTTCGTGTGCGCGGCCTCGAGCTGCTTGGACAGCTTCTTGTTCGGGTCGTACCACGGCACGAAGCTGAGCGGCCCGTCGCCGAGCTTGCCGAGCGTCTTCAGGTACTGGTCCTCGTACCAGCCCGGCCCCATGCTGAGCACGGTCATCGGGCTCCAGCGCTGCTTGACGAGCTCGCGGGTGATCAGGATCGCGTCGTTCAGCCGGCTGACCATGACCAGGGCCTCGGCGCCGCTCGCCTTCGCCTTGGCGACCTCGACCGAGAGGTCGCGCGCGGCCGGGCCGTAGGCGATGGTGTCGGCCACCTTGTACGGGATCTGCGGGAACTTGGCCATCACGCCGGTGAAGCCCTTCTGCATGGCCTGGCCGAAGGTGTCGTTGACGTGCATGAACACGGCGGTCTTGGGCGCCGCGCCGGCCATGGAGAAGATCTCGAGCTGGTTGGCGAACGCGTCGCCGAGGATCATCGGCGCGGTGGCGAAGTTGCGGAAGACGAACTTGTAGCCCTGCTCGGTGATCGGCGGGGCGGCGGCGATGTTGATGACGAACGGGATGCCGCGCTGCTCGGCGACCTGCGCGATCGCGGTCGTCTGGCCGGAATCGAAGGCGCCGACCAGGAGCTGCGCGCCTTCCGAGATGAGGCGCTCGGCGCGCGAGCGGGCGACGTCGACGTTCGACTCGGTGTCGCCGTTCATGATCTCCAGGCCCGGCAGGCCGAGGTCGCGCAGCACGCCGGCGGCGACCTGCACGCCGCGGTGGCAGTCCTGGCCGATGCCGGCCTGCACGCCGGAGCGCGGCAGGAGCACGCCGACCTTGAGGCGCGAGGCTTGCGCGCGCACGATGCCGGGGAAGCCGGCGATGGCGGCGCTCGCCGCGAGGGCCTGCGTGAATTGCCTTCTCTTCATGGGGGTCTCCTCCTCAGGTGACGGAGATTGTTATAGACGATTACAATCCGTTTGGTCAACACCCAGACGGCAGGTCAATGCGCAGGCTCCCTTCACCCCATCGCCCGCGTGCCCTGGCACCGATCGCGCGCGTGCCGGGGCTGGAATATGGCGTACTGGACGAGCTGCTCGGCTACCGGCTGCGCCGCGCCCAGGTCGCGATGTTCGCGGCGTTTCACGAAGCGACGCGCGGAATGGACATGACCCCGCCCCGCTTCACCGCCCTGGTCGTGGTCGGCGCGAACCCCGGGATGAGCCAGACCAACCTCGGTGCCGTGCTCGGCATCGCGCGCTCCGGGGCGATGCTGCTCACCGACTGGTTCGAGACGCGCGGCCTGGTCGAGCGCCGCCACCACTCGCAGGACAAGCGCGCCTGGGGCCTGCACCTCACGCGCAAGGGCGAGGCGCTGCTCGCAAAGATGCGCGCGCGCGTGCTGGCGCTCGACCTGCGCCGCACCGGCCACCTTTCCGCCGGCGAGCGCGCGGAGCTCCTGCGCCTGCTCGAGAAGCTCGCCGGATGAGCGCGCGCGTTCGCCCCGTCCGCGTCGGCCGGGCGGACGTCCGGGTCCGCAAGGGCGCCGGAGGCATCCTCTACCTGCGCTCGCCGCACGAGCTCGGGCCCTATCCGGCGAAGCTCACCGAGCGCCTCGACTACTGGGCGGCGCACACGCCCGATGCGCTGTTCCTCGCGCAACGGGACGGCGGCGGTGCATGGCAGAAGCTGAGCTTCGCGGAGGTCCGGGAAGGCGCTCGCCGGGTGGCGCAGGCGCTCCTGGAAAGAGGCCTTTCCGCGGAAAAGCCGGTGGTCGTGCTCTCCGGCAACGACCTCGAGCACGCGCTGATCGAGCTGGGCTGCCTCTACGCCGGCATTCCCTACGCGCCCGTCTCGCCCGCCTACTCGCTCCTCTCCACCGACTTCTCGAAGCTGAAGTCGGTGATGCAGCTCCTCACCCCGGGGCTCGTGTACGCCTCGCTGGAGGGCGCCTTCGGCCGGGCGATCGAGGCCGCGGTACCCGCAGGGACGGAAGTGCTCTTCAAGGAGGACTTCTTCTCCCTTGAAAGGTCGGCGCCCGGAAAGCTGCTCGAGGACGCCTACGCCAGCGTCGGACCGGACACGATCGCCAAGTTCCTGTTCACCTCTGGGTCGACGGGCGCGCCGAAGGCGGTCATCAATACCCAGCGCATGTGGTGCGCAAACCAGGTGATGGCGCGCGCGGAGCTCGCCTTCCTGCAGGACGAGCCGCCGGTGATGGTGGAGTGGGCGCCCTGGCACCACACGGCCGGCGGCAACAAGGACTTCGGCGTGACGCTCTTCAACGGCGGCGCGCTGTACATCGACGAAGGCAAGCCGATGCCCGGCGCGATCGAGGCGACGGTGCGCAACCTGCGCGAGGTCGCCCCCACGTTCTACTTCAACGTGCCGAAGGGCTACGAGGCGCTGCTGCCGTACCTGCGCAAGGACCCGGTGCTGCGCGCCACGTTCTTCAGCCGGGTCAAGGTGCTGTGGTTCGCAGGCGCCGGCGTGTCGCAGGCGGTCTTCGACGAGTACCGCAAGCTCTCGGTGGAGGCCTGCGGCGAGGAAGTCCCGTTCCTCACCGGCTACGGCGCCACCGAGACCGGCCCGTTCACGCTCGGGCGGACCTGGATCACCGACGACGCGTCGAACCTCGGCCTGCCGCCGCCCGGCGCGGACCTCAAGCTCGTGCCGATCCCGGGGCAGGGCAAGTACGAGGCGCGCGTGAAGGGCCCGCACATCACGCCGGGCTACTGGCGCCAGCCCGAGCTCACGAAGGCGGCGTTCGACGAGGAGGGCTACTACCGGCTCGGCGACGCCTTCGTCCTGGCGGATGAAAAGGACGTCTCGAAGGGATTGCTCTTCCGCGGCCGCACCTCGGAGGACTTCAAGCTCTCGAGCGGTACCTGGGTCCACGTCGGCGCCCTGCGCGCGCGCTTCATCGACCACTTCAACCCGCTGGTCCGCGATGTCGTCATCACCGGCGAGGGAAGGAGCGAGCTCGGCGCCCTGGTTTTTCCCGCTGCTGGCTTCTCCAAGGACGAGTTTTCCGGGAAAGCCCGGTCGTTCCAAGGAACCGGCAGCTCGAATACCATCCGGAGATTCCTCGTTCTCGAAGATCCCCCCTCGCTCGATGCGGGCGAGATGACCGACAAAGGCTCGATCAATCAGAAGGCGGTACTGAAGAACCGTGCGGCCGTGGTGGACGAGCTGTACGGCGATTCCGAAAGGGTGCTGAAGCATGGATCTTGAAAAGCTGGTCGCGATCGACGTGCACACGCATGCGTGGAAGTCGGCGCTGCGGGTGGACGACGCGCCGACGGAGTCGCAGGAGGCGATGGGGCGCTACTTCCGCTACGCGCCGCAGCACCAGACGGTGCCGGAGATGGCGGACTACTACCGCAAGCTGAAGATGGCGTTCGTCGTCTTCACCGTGGATGGGGAGAAGGGCGCGAGCCGCAAGATCACGAACGAGGAGATCGCCGAGCTCGCGCACAAGCACAGCGATGTCGCGATCCCCTTCGCCAGCATCAACCCGCACCGCGGCGCAGAAGGTGTTCGTCTTGCAAAAAAGCTAATCTCTGAATATGGCGTGAAGGGCTTCAAGTTCCACCCGCAGGTGCAGGATTTCTCGCCGAACGACCGGATGGCGTACCCGCTCTACGAGGTGATCGCCGAGGCGAAGCTGCCGGCGCTTTTCCATTCCGGCCAGACCGGCGTCGGCGCCGGCACGCCGGGCGGCGGCGGCATCCGGCTCAAGTACGGCAACCCGATGCTGGTCGACGACGTGGCGGTGGATTTTCCCGACATGCCGATCATCCTCGCCCACCCGTCGTTCCCCTGGCAGGAGGAGGCGCTGTCGGTGGCGACGCACAAGCCCCAGGTCTACATCGACCTCTCCGGCTGGTCGCCGAAGTACTTCCCGCCGATCCTCGTCCAGTACATGAACACGCTGCTCAAGGACAAGATCCTCTTCGGCTCCGACCACCCGGTCTTCTCCCCGGAGCGCTGGATCGAGGAATTCGCGAAGCTGCCGATCAAGCCGGAAGTGCGCCCGCTGATCATGAAGGGGAACGCCGCGAGGCTTCTCGGGCTCAAATAGGAGGAAAGGCGGAAGCGACGACATGCCTGTATTCCAGGAGCTCAACGAAGGACGCGTGCCGGTAAGGGTCTACACCGGCGACATCGAGCCGGAAGCGCGCCAGCAACTGGTCAACATCTCGCGCCTGCCGATCGTCCACCACCACGTGGCGGCGATGCCGGACGTGCACCTGGGCATCGGCGCGACCGTCGGCTCGGTGATCCCGACGGTGAAGGCGATCATCCCCGCCGCCGTTGGGGTCGACATCGGCTGCGGGATGATCGCCGCGCGCCTGTCCCTCACCGGGAACGATTTCGACGAACGGGTTCTCAAGAAGGTTTTCTCTCAAGTGGAAAGAGATGTGCCTGTCGGCTTCAGCCAGCATTCCGATTCAAAGGCGAGGAGCCACGCGATCAAGCCGTTCCGGAAGGGGCTCGAGTCCATCCTCGGCCGGCATCCGGGGATCACGAAGCGCGTCGGCAAGAGCTCGAGCTGGGTGCTGCAGATGGGCAGCCTCGGCGGCGGCAACCACTTCATCGAGCTGTGCCTCGACGAGGCGAACCGGGCGTGGGTGATGCTGCATTCGGGAAGCCGCGGCATCGGCAACGCGATCGGCTCCTATTTCATCGAGCTCGCCAAGAAGGATCTGCAGAAAACGAGCCTCCAGATCCCGGATCGCGATCTGGCCTACTTCCAGGAGGGCGCGCAGCACTTCGATGACTACGTCGAGGCGGTGGGCTGGGCCCAGGACTACGCCCGCGCCAACCGCGCGGAGATGATGGACCTCGTGCTCGACGCGCTGCGCCGCCACCTGCCGTCCTTCGCAGTCACGGGCGCGGCGGTGAACTGCCACCACAACTACGTCGAGCGCGAGCGCCATTTCGGCAAGGACGTCTGGCTCACCCGGAAGGGCGCGATCCGCGCGCGCGACGGCGAGCTCGGCATCATCCCCGGCAGCATGGGCGCGCGCAGCTACATCGTGCGCGGCAAGGGGAACCCCGACGCCTTCCACTCCTGCGCGCACGGCGCCGGCCGGAAGATGAGCCGCACCGCGGCGAAGAAAAAGTTTTCCGTTGCGGACCTTGCCGAGCAGACGGCCGGCGTGGTGTGCCGGAAGGATCAGGGGGTACTTGACGAAATTCCAGGCGCCTACAAGGATATCGACGAGGTCATGGCGAACCAGTCCGACCTGGTCGAGGTCGTACATACTCTGAAGCAGGTCCTCTGCGTGAAAGGATAGGCATGGTCACCCGCCGCAGCATCGTCCTCGGTGCGCTCGCAATTCCCTTTGCCGCGCATGCGCAGCCCCTGACCTGCGGGAAGCAGACGCTCTCGCAGACGGAAGGGCCGTTCTTCACGCCCAACTCGCCGCTGCGCGCCTCGCTGGTCGAGAACGGCTCGACGGCGGACCGGTTCCTGATGACCGGCCTGGTGCTCTCGCCGCAATGCAAGCCGGTCGCCGGCGCGCTGGTCGACCTGTGGCATGCGGACGAGACCGGCGACTACGACAACAAGGGCTTCCGCTTCCGCGGCCACCAGTTCACCGACGCGCAGGGCCGCTACCGCTTCGAGACCATCGTGCCCGCGCTCTATCCCGGGCGCACGCGGCACTACCACGTGAAGGTGCAGGCGCCCGGCCGGCGCATCCTCACGACGCAGCTCTATTTTCCGAACGAGCCGGCGAACCGGCGCGACGGCATCTACCGGCGCGAGCTGGAGATGAAGGTGGCGAAGTCCGAGGGCGCGTTCGACTTCGTCGTCGACGCCTAGCTGCGGAGCATCCGCTCCAGAATCCGACGCTTCGCCGCACAGCGCGGCTCATCCCAGCACGCCCGGTAGGTCTTCACCGTCCTGCCGTCGCGTTCGATGCGGATCTCCCAGGGCTTGCCCATCAGGACGACGTGCACGTAGCTCGCGAACGCCTCGGCGAAATCGTCGAAGGGGTTGGTCGCGCCGTAGAGGGTGACGAAGCTGGTCTTGCCCAGCGCTTCATACGTCCCGAGCATCTGCTGCCCGGCCAAGCGGGCGCCGAAGTAGTAGACGACGTCCTTGCGCTGGGGGAAGGCGTCGTCGAAGACGCTCGTCAACTTGTCGCGCTCCGCGCCCTGTCGCCAGGACAGGTGGGAGAACGGATAGCGTGGGAGATCCGTCATTTCCTTCGGCCGCAGCCGCCAAGAGGGATGCACGTTGCCGCCGATGGCCAGCATGTGGCCGAGCTCGTGCAGCAGGATGTACTGGATCGCGTTCCTGCGGCTGTCCCCGCTGGCGTCCTGGATCCTGGCGACCAGCGTCATTCCCGCGCCGGGCTTGAATGGCGTGCGCTCTTTCCACGTCGCCCATTCGTTGGCGGTGCGTTGCAAAGCCGAAGGGTCGAGCAGCGTGAAGCCGGCGACCGCGTTGCCGGCGTCGTCGCGCACTTCATCGAAGAAGCCGGTCCCGCCGAGGTCGTCCACGAAATGGATGCCGCCGAGGCGCGAGGCGAGCGGCGCCAGGACCTGCGGAGGCAAGCCGAGCAGGGCATCGCGGGCCTCCGCGAGGAACGCCGGGTCGATTTTCGGGACGCGGGGACGGTGCGGGATCTCGCGTGCGGCGCACGCCTTGTCCTCCCAACGGCACGGCCCGTCCGTCTGCGCGAACGCACTGGAGGCGGCTAGCAACCCGACGATCAGGACGCGGCGCACGCCGCGGATTCTAGCGGGACCTCAACATCTCTCGAGGACCTGCATCTCCAGGCAGGCGGCGGTCTCCGCGTCGCTGTAGCCGAGGAGGGCGCAGAGCAGGCGCTCCAGGCCTTCGTCGGCGAGCGCGTTCACCTGGAAGCGCGTCTGGATGGCGAGGAGCGCGGCGGGGATGCGCCATTGCTCGGCGGGCACGGCGTACAGGACGTAGCGCACGCGGCTGCGGCTGCCGAGCTGCGGGTCCGCGAGCTCGAGCAGCAGCTCGCCGCGCACCAGCGCGCCGGCGGCGACGTGCGGCGCGAAGCGCTCTTCGGGGATGCCGCCCGCGGGGTCGTCCGCGTCGTCGTAGAAAAGCGCGAGCGGCTTTCGCCCGGCGAGCATCAGCTCCAGCTCGCGGCCGACATGCCCGGCGGCGGAGAGGTCGAGGGCCACGGGTCAGGCGGCGCGCCGCGCGCGCAGGACCGGCTCGATCTCGCTCGCGGGCGCCGCGGCGCCGACGAGGTCGCCCTGCACGATGCGGCAGCCGGTCTCGGCGAGGAACTCGCGCTGCGCGGGGCGCTCGACGCCCTTCGCGACCACCTGGAAGCCGAGTCCCAGCGCGAGGGTGATGAGGGCGCGCGCGAGCCCGGCGCGCTCGGCGTCGGCCGGAACGCCGGCGATGAGCTGGCGGTCGATGCACACCGTGTCGACGCGCAGGCGCTGCAGCATGGGCAGCGACGCGTAGCCGGTACCGAAGTCGTCGACCCCCAGGCGCGCGCCGGTCGCGGCGACCCCCTGCATGGCCGCGTCGAGCGCCTCCGGGATCTGGCGCACCGCGGTCTCGGGGAGCTCGATCAGCAGGCACTTCGCCGGCAGGCCGCTCGCGCGCAGGGCGTCCTGGACCTGCTCGGCGAGGCTGCCGTGCCGCAGCTGCCGCGCGGTGACGTTCACGACCACCGTGAGCGGATGGATCCCGGCGTCGATCCAGCGCCGCCCCTGCGCGCAGGCCTCGCGCAGGACCCAGGCGCCGATCGGCACGAGCAGCCCGGTCTCGTCCGCGAGCGGCAGGAAGGATTCGGGCGCGAGGACGCCGAGGCGCGGGTGGTTCCAGCGCAGCAGCGCCTCGGCACCGAGCACCTGGCGCGAGGCGATGTCGACGCGCGGCTGGTAGGCGAGGAAGAGCTCGTTGCGCTCCAGGCCCGCGCGCAGCTCCCCGGCGAGCGCCGCCGCGGCGGCGGCATCCTCGCCGAGCGCGGCGGAGAAGAACTGGTAGCCGTTGCGCCCCGCCTGCTTGGCGCGATACATCGCCGTATCGGCAAGACGCATCAGCGTCGCGACGTCCTCGCCGTCGAGCGGCACGCAGGCGATGCCGACGCTGGCGCCGACCACGAGCTGGTGCGTCCCGACCTCGTACGGCGCGCCGAGCTCGTGGATGAGCTTCTGCGCCACCGCCGCCGCCTCGCGCGGGTCGGCGATGTCCTGCAGCAGGACGCAGAACTCGTCGCCGCCCAGGCGGGCGACGAAGTCGTCGCCACGCACGGTGGCGCGCAGGCGCGCGGCGATGGACTTGAGCAGCCCGTCGCCGACCTCGTGGCCGAGCCGGTCGTTGATCTCCTTGAAGTGGTCCAGGTCGAGAAAGAGGAACGCGGCGTTCTTGGCGTGCCGGCGCGCATGGGCGACGGCTTCCCGGGCGCGGTCGGCGAACATCGCCCGGTTGGGCAGGCCGGTGAGCGGGTCGTGGTGGGCGAGGAACTCGAGGCGCTGCGCGTCCTGCTGCAGCTGGATCGCGGCGAAGCGCAGGTCCTCCTGGGCGCGCTTGAGCGGCGTGACGTCGTTGCCGAGGAGGTAGAAGCCCAGCGCCTGGCCGGCGGCGTCGACCTGCGGCACGAGCGAGACCTGCAGCGTGCGCGCGCGCATCCCGGAGGCCGTGGCGAGCTCGAACTCGACCTCCTCGCCGGCGAGCACGCGGCGGATGGGCTCGCGCATGCGCGCGTAGGCCTCGGCGCCGAACACCTCGGCCACGGTGCGCCCGGCGACGCTCTCCGGGGCGATGCCCAGCCACTCGCCGTAGATGCGGTTGCCGTACTGGAAGCGCTCGTTGCCGTCGACGAACGCGATGAGCGCCGGGACGTTGTCGGCGACCAGGCGCATGCGCTCCTCGCTCTTGCGCAGCGCGCCCTCGGCGGCGGCGATGCGCTGCAGCGCGCGCTGCGTCATCAGCACCGCGGCGATCACGAGGGACACCCCGGCGGCGAGCAGGAAGTGAACCACCAGCTCGCGGGTCCAGAGCTGCGAGCCGGCGACGTAGTCCCGGGCCGCGCTGAACAGCTCCATCCCGGCGACCACCAGCACCGCCAGCGCCCCGGCGATGATGACCAGGGGCGCGGCGAGCGGCAGAAGGCGCGGGCCCCCGGGACGGAGCACTTTCATCGCAGCATTATCTTGCAGCGCCGCGCCCGGCGATGTAGTGCGAAGCCGCAGCCCGCTGTCGCGGCCCGCCTACGCGATCTGAGATAATTGCGCCTCTATGACCTACGTCGTGACCGAAGACTGCATCAAGTGCAAGCACATGGACTGCGTGGAAGTGTGCCCGGTGGACTGCTTCTACGAGGGTGAGAACATGCTCGTCATCCATCCGGACGAGTGCATCGACTGCGGCGTATGCGAGCCGGAATGCCCGCCCAAGGCGATCCTGCCCGACTCCGACGCGAAGGCCGAGCGCTGGCTGAAGATGAACGCCGATTTCTCCGTGAAGTGGCCGAACATCACCCGCAAGGGGACCCCGCCGCCGGACGCGGACGCCTGGAAGGAAGTGCCGGGCAAGTTCGAGAAGTATTTCAGCCCGGAGCCCGGCAAGGGGGAATAGCGGGGGCGGGGTGCTGTTCGCCTTCAAAGGACGGGGCAGGCAGATGAGGCTTTTCCTGGTGACCGGGGTCCTCGCGGTGGCGCTCTTCTCGGGCTGCGTCTCGCGCGACGGGCGCGGGCTCGAGCCGGGCAAGGCGCGGCAGGCGGACGTGGAAGCCGCCATGGGCGCGCCGGCCGAGAGCGCGAAGCGCCCCGACGGAAGCACGTTGCTCTATTACCCGCGCCTGCCTTTCGGGCGCGCCAGCTTCGTCGCCACGATCGGCCCGGACGGGCTGCTGCGCGGCATCGAGCAGCGCCTCGCCTACGAGTACATCAAGCGCATCGCGCCGGGCACCACCACCGGGAAGGACCTGCGCGAGCTGCTCGGGCCGCCCTACCGGGTGGTGCGGATGGAGCGCCAGCAGCGCGACGTCTGGGAGTACCCGTGGCAGCTCGGGGAAGACCGGCGCATCCTCTGGGTGCAGCTTTCCTACGACGGCACCGTGCGCGAGGTGATCGAGATGCACGACTTCGATTCCGACCCGCCCAGCGGGCCGGCCAAGGACTGATCAGAGCTGGCTGCGCAGCTCGGTCTTGAGCACCTTTCCGTAGTTGTTCTTGGGCAGCGCCGCCACGAAGCGGTACTCGCGCGGCCGCTTGAACCTGGCAATATTGTTCTGGCACATCTCATCCAGCTCGCGGGGTGAGACGGAAGCCTTCAGGACCAGAAAAGCCACCACCTCCTCGCCCCACTCGGGGTGCGGGCGGCCGACGACCGAGCATTCCGCGACCGCGGGATGGCGCAGCAGCACCTCCTCGATCTCCCGCGGGTAGATGTTCGCGCCGCCGGAGATGATCAGGTCCTTCGAGCGGTCGCGCAGGGTGAGGAGGCCGCGCGCGTCGAGGCTGCCGAGGTCGCCCGTATGCAGCCAGCCGCCGCGCAGCGCCTGCGCCGTCGCTTCCGGGTTCTCCCAGTAGCCGGCCATCACGCAGTCCGAGCGGGTCACCACCTCGCCGGTCTCGCCCGGCGGCAGCTCGCGGCCCGCGGCGTCGTGCACCGTCACCTCCACGCCGGTGCGCGCGAAGCCGCAGGAAGCGAGGTGCTCCGGCGCGTGCTGGTCCTGCGGCAGGCCGGTGATCGTCATCGGGCTCTCGCCCTGGCCGTACAGGCCGTAGAGGCGCGGGCCGAAGAGCTCCAGGGCGCGCTGCAGGTCGGCGACGTACATCGGCGCGCCGCCATAGACGATCGTCTTCAGCCCGGAAGGGCGGCGCGCGGCCGGGCTCTGCAGCAGGCGCACGATCATCGTCGGTGCGGCGAAGAAAGACACGCCTTGCCAGTGCTCGAGCAGGGCGAAGATCTCCTCGGGCTCGAAATGGCCGCTCTCGGGGATGACGTTCAGCGCCCCGGCGGCAAAGTGGGGCAGCCCGTAGAGCCCGGAGCCGTGCGAGAGCGGCGCCGCGTGCAGGATCGCGTCCTGCGGGCCGAGCCGGTCGATGTCGGAGAAATAGGCCTGGGTCTGGAAAAGGAGATTGCGGTGCGTGAGCGTCGCGCCCTTGGGCACGCCGGTCGTGCCGCTCGTATAGAAGAGCCAGGCCGGGTCCTCCGGGCGCGCAGGAAACGGCTCCTTTCCTCCCGAGGAAGGAAAGTCAGGCGGTGCATCGAGGAACAGCTTCGCCCCGGAGTTCGCGATGATGTAGTCGAACTCCTTCCGGTGCAGCTTCGCGTTCATCGGCACCGGCACGAGCCCGGCGTGCCAGCAGGCGAAGAGGATCTCGTAGTACTCCGGGCAGTTCTTCAGCGCGAGCGCAATCCGCTCTCCCGGCTTGAATCGATCCTGGAAAGAAGACGAAAGGCCCAGGACGCGCGCAGCCATCTCCCCGTACGTGCGCACGACGCGGCGGCCCACGGCCAGCGCCGGGCGCTCAGGCTGCGAGCGCGCGCTGCGGAGGAGGAGATGAACCAGGTTCATGAGACCGAAGCAGGTTCATCGAATCCGAACAGGTTCGCCGCGTTGCGCGTCGTCTCCGCCGCGACCTCCTCGACCGGGCGCCCGAGCGCCTTCGCGACCGCCCGGGCGATGTGCGGCAGGAAGGCCGGCTCGTTGCGCCGCGCCTTCGGCTGCGGGTGCAGGTCGCGCGGAGTGAGGTAAGGCGAGTCCGTCTCGAGGAGGAGCCGGTCGTGCGGGATGTCTCGCACCAGCTCGACGAGGTGCCGGCCGCGCCGCTCGTCGCAGATCCAGCCGGTGATGCCGATGTACAGGCCGAGGTCGAGGTAGGCGTGCAGCTCCTCGCGCTCGCCGGTGAAGCAATGCGCGACCGCTTTCCGGGGTTTCAAAGAAGAAATGATCCGGGAAAAGCGAGGATGGGCATCCCGTGAATGGAGGAACAGCGGCTTGTCGATGGACAAGGCCAGCTCGACCTGGGCGACGAACCACTTCTCCTGGTCGGGGTGCGGCGAGTAGTTGCGGTTGAAGTCGAGGCCGCATTCGCCGATCGCTACCACGCGGGGGTGGCTCGAAAGTCCTTTCAATGAACCAATCGTCGCGGAATCGCAGTCCCGGGCGTGATGCGGATGCACGCCGGCGGTCGAATACAGGCCGTACGTCTCTGCGATCTGCGCCGCGTGCGCGCTTTCCGCGACCGTGGTCCCCGTCACGATCATCGTCGCCACGCCGGCCTCGCGCGCCCGCGTCACGACCTCGCCCAGGTCGGGCTGGAAGGAAGCGTGGGTGAGGTTGGCGCCGATGTCGACCAAGGAAATCAGGGACAGACCACGTTTTCCGGGAAAGGGATTCTATCCGCGCTGGAAAAACGTGGTCCGTCCCTGATTTCTAGGCTTCCACGGTCTCTTCGCCGGCGAGCTCGCGCGCGAGCGCACCGATCTCGCGCAGGGCGCGGTCGTGGCGCGGCGACCAGGGCTGGCCGAGGCTCAGGCGGATGCAGTTGCGGTAGCGCCCGCTCGCGGAGAACATCGGCCCGGGCGCGATGGTGATGCGCCGCTCGAGCAGGCGCTCGAAGAGCGCGATCGAGTCGCAGCCCTTGGGCAGCTCGACCCAGAGGATGAAGGCGCCCGAGGGGCGGGTGACGCGGGTGCCGCGCGGGAAGGCCTCGGCGATGACGCCGCGCGCCGCGTCCACGTGCCCCTCGAAGCGCCGCCGCAGCGGGCGCAGCCAGCGCTCGTAGCTGCCCGACTCGAGCAGCTCGCCCACGGTGTGCTCGACGATCTCGTTCGAGCCGCCGCTCGAGACCCACTTCAGCTTGCGCACGGCGTCCCGCCAGCGGCCGGGCTCGATCCAGCCGCATTTCAGGCCGGGCGAGAGCGTCTTGGAAAACGAGCCGCACAGCATCACGTTGCCGGACTTGTCGAACGCCTTCGCGGCGCGCGGCGAGGCGTTGGCGAAGCTCAAGTCGGCGTAGATGTGGTCCTCGATGAGAGGGACGCCCTTCGCCGCGAGCAGCTCGACCAGCCGCTTCTTCGCCGGGTCCGACATCGACGCGCCGATCGGGTTGGAGACGTTCGGCATCACCAGCACCGCCTTCACCGGGTGCTCGGCGAGAGCAAGCTCGAGCGCCTCGAGCGAGATGCCGGTGCGCGGGTGGGTCGGAATCTCCAGGGCCCGCAGGCCGAGCGTCTGCAGGATCTGCAGGAAGCCGTAGTAGGTGGGCGACTCCAGCGCGACCAGGTCGCCGGGCTTCGTCACCGCGCGCAGGCAGAGGTTGATCGCCTCCATGCAGCCGGTGGTCGTGACCAGGTTGCGGTAGTCGATCCGGCAGCCCCATTCCATCGCCCGGCGCGCGATCGCGCGGCGCAGCTTGGTGGTGCCCGGCGGCAGGCCGTAGCGCCCCAGCGAGTCGCGGTCGCGCAGGGCGATGGACGACATCGTGCGCCGCACCCGCTCGAGCTGGAACATTTCCGGGGCCGGGCAGCCGGAGCCGAAGGCGACGAAGTTCGGGTCGGTGGCATGGGAAAGCACCGCGTCGGCGAGGTCGTTCACGTCCACCGTCAGCGCGCGCCGGGGCGGGCGGGAGAGCGCCGGCTCCTCGACCGCGGCCGGCATGCGCTTCACGTAGTAGCCCGATTGCGGGCGCGCCTCGATGACGCCGATCGCCTCCAGGCGCTGGTAGGCCTGCAGGACCGTGGAGACGCTGCAGCCCTGCTGCTGCGAGAGGCGGCGCACCGACGGCACGCGCTCGCCGGCGCGCAGCGTCCCGGCGCGCACCAGCGCGTGGATCTGGTCGGCGAGCTGATGGTAGAGCGGCGAGGTTTCCAGCATCCGGCCATCCTCCCAGCGCCGCTGTGCGCGGGCCAGACACAGTTGCCCGCGGCGCATGCCAGCACAGTTGTCTGAAGGAGCTACTGTTACGGGCACAGTTTAGCCGAAGTGAATCTGTGCGGCGGCGCCGCCGGCCCCTAGCATCGCCGCATGGTCCTGCAACTCACGTTCAACGAATTCCTGCGGCTGCAGGGGGCGAAGGGCGCCGCCATCGAGGTGCTCGACGGCAAGGTCTGGATCACCGAGGACGGCCGCCACGGCGACCGCTTCCTCGAGGCCGGGCGCAGCTACCGCGTCGCCGGCGAAGGCCTGGTCGTGGTCGGCGCGGAAAACAAGACGCACTTCGCGCGGGTCGAAGTACGCCGACCGGCAGCTGGCCTCGTGAATTTCATCAGAAGGTATATCCAGCACCGGCGTGCGGAGCGAACGCGCCGCGAGTTGCGCCAGCTAAGCGACCACGCGCTGCGCGATATCGGCCTGCGCCGCGACGAGATCGGCGAGCGCTTCTAGAGCTTCTTGAGGCGGTAGAGCAGCTCGAGCGCCTCGCGCGGCGACAGCTCGTCCGGGTTTACCTTCCCGAGCTCCTGGCGCAGGACGTCGGGCTCGGGCTCTTCTTCCACGGGCTTGGCCGAGAGAAAGAGATCCTCCGTGCTGCCGCGCGAAACGCTCGCGTCCTCCAGGAGCTGCAGGTACTTGCGCGCCTGGCGGATCACCGGCTTCGGCACGCCGGCGAGGCCCGCGACCTGCAGGCCGTAGCTCTGGCTCGCCGGGCCGTCCTCCACCGCGTGCAGGAAGACGATCGAGTCCTTGTGCTCCACGGCGTCGAGGTGCACGTTGGCGATGTCCTTGTGCTCCAGGGCGAGGCGGGTCAGCTCGAAGTAGTGCGTCGCAAACAGGCTGAGCGCCCTGTTCTTCTCGATGAGATGCTTGGCGATCGCCCACGCGAGCGCCAGGCCGTCGAACGTCGAGGTGCCGCGCCCGACCTCGTCCACGAGGACCAGGCTCTTCGCGGTCGCGTTGTGCAGGATCGACGCGCTCTCCGTCATCTCCACCATGAACGTCGAGCGCCCGCCGGCGAGGTCGTCGGAGGCGCCGATGCGGGTGAAGATCTGGTCGAGCGGGCCGAGGCGCGCCGCCTTCGCCGGGACGAAGGACCCGGCGTGCGCCATCAGCGCGATCAGGGCCACCTGCCGCATGTAGGTCGACTTGCCGCCCATGTTCGGCCCGGTGATGAGCAGCATCCGCCGCGCCGGGCCGAGCCGGCAGCCGTTGGCGATGAACGCCTCGATCTGGCCCTCGACCACCGGATGGCGTCCGCCGTCGATGTCGATGCACGCCTCTTCCACGAACACCGGGCGGCAGTAGCCGCGCTTCGCCGCCGTGCACGCGTATCCGGCCAGCACGTCCGCCTGAGCAAGGGCCCTGCCGATGGTTTGCAGTGCCTTTACATGCTCGTTCAGTTTCGTGAGGAGATCCTCGAACAGACTCTTTTCGAGGGCGAGGGAGCGGTCGCGGGCCGAGAGCGCCTTGTCCTCGAAGGCCTTCAGCTCGGGCGTGATGTAGCGCTCGGCGTTCTTCAGCGTCTGGCGGCGCCGGTAATCGTCGGGGACCTTGGTCGCCTGCGCGTTCGTCACCTCGATGTAGTAGCCGTGCACCGAGTTGTACGCGACCTTCAGGTTCGGGATTCCCGTGCGCTCCTTTTCCCTTGCTTCCAGCGCGACAAGGAACTCGCCGCCATTGGTCTGCAGGCCGCGCAGCTCGTCGAGCTCCGCGCTGTAGCCGTCGGCGATCACGCCGCCGTCGATCACGCGCGCCGCGGGCTCGGGCTGGAGAGATTCCTGCAATAGTCCCAGGCATGCCTGCGGGACGTCGAGGTCCTTTCCCAGCGCCTCCAGGAGCGCGGCATCCTCCGGGAGGATCTTCTGAAGGGAAGGCAGGAGGGCGAGGCTGTCCCGCAGCCCGGAGAGCTCGCGCGGGCGGACGTTGCGCAACGCGAGGCGCGCGGTAATGCGCTCCACGTCGGAGAACTGCCTGAGCTGCTTCTGCGCTTCATTGAACTTCTCCCCCAGGGCCGCGACGGCGTCGTGCCGTGCCGCCAGGATCCCGCGATCGCGCAGCGGATGGTGCAGCCAATGGCGGAGGAGGCGGCTGCCCATGCCGGTGGCGCATTCGTCGAGCAGCGAGAAGAGGGTCGGCGACGGCTCGCCGCGCAGCGTCTCGGTGAGCTCGAGGTTGCGGCGCGTGGCGGCGTCCAGGCGCACGTACTCGCCGGCACGCTCGGCCGTGACCGCCGTGACGTGCGCGAGCGCCCGGCCCTGCGTGCGCGCCGCGTACTCCAGGAGCGCGCCGCAGGCGCCGATCGCGAGCGTGAGGTCCTCGCAGCCGTAGCCGGCGAGGCTCGCCGCGCCGAGCTGCTTGAGGAGCTTCGTCTTCCCCGCCTCCACGTCGAAGTGCCACGCCGGGCGCTTCGTCGTGAAGAAGCCTTCGATGTCCTCGGCGGCCAGGATCTCCGCCGGATCGATTCTCCGCAGCTCATTGCCCAACGCCTGCGGTGCAATCTCCGCCACGCGCAACACGCCGGACGCGAGCGAGATCCACGCGAGCCCGATCGTGCTGCGGTCCTTTGCGATTGCCAGCAGGACGTTGTCCGACTTGTCCTCGAGGAGGGAGGAGTCGGTGAGCGTCCCCGGCGTGACGATGCGCGTGACCTGGCGCTCGACGGGCCCCTTCGCGAGCGCCGGGTCGCCGATCTGCTCGGCGATCGCCACCGACTCGCCCATCTTCACCAGCTTGGCGAGGTAGCTCTCCACCGAGTGCACCGGCACGCCGGCCATCTTCACCGGCGCTCCCGCCGAGGCGCCGCGCTGCGTGAGCGTGATGTCGAGCAGCCGCGACGCC
>CBDDRX010000071.1:0-8777 GCA_965233165.1 uncultured bacterium
GCAAGGTCAACCGCAACGGTAGTAGCATTCATATCCAACTCCTCCCCTCTGGATTTAGCTGAAATGACGAGATCTCAGCTTGGCACACCGATGCCGTTGAAAGAGCGGGAGGAGCCCATCCCATCATTGTTGACCG
Organism: uncultured bacterium; assembly: GCA_965233165.1. Taxonomy (GTDB): domain Bacteria; phylum Pseudomonadota; class Gammaproteobacteria; order Burkholderiales; family SG8-39; genus SCGC-AG-212-J23. The sequence continues at coordinate 137 of CBDDRX010000071.1, forward strand.
ACGCGGAACCTCATTCGATAAAGTGGACACCTCGACCTAACGCTCTAGGGGAAGAACGGGAACGACGGTCAGGCATCGGCGATGACGGCGAAAGGCTATCGGCGCGGCGGTATGCTTCTTGCCGTGTCCGGCGGCATAGCCAACGAATATTCGAGCAGCGAGCCGAAGCGCGCGGAGGTTGACGCGCTGCCGGGCGCGACGCTGCTCGAGTTCGGCAGCCCGTGGTGCGGCTGGTGCAGGCGGGCGCAGCCGCTGATCGAGAAGGCGCTGGCGGCCCATCCCGGGGTGCGACACCTCAAGATTGCGGACGCGCGCGGCAGGCGGCTCGGCCGTTCGTTCCGGGTCAAGCTCTGGCCGACGCTGGTGTTCCTGAAGGACGGCAAGGAGCTCGCGCGCGCGGTGCGCCCCGGCGACGCGGACGAGATCCTGGCCGGCCTGGCGAAGATCGCCTAGCGGCGCGGGCGGCGGCGCCGCTCCGCGAGCCAGCCGAGCGGGAAGGACATCGCGCTGCGCAAGCCCTCGACGAGCTCCTGCACGACGACGCGCTCGCTGATCTCCGGCCCCTCCGCGATGCGCGAGAGCGCGTGCAGGACGTAGCCCGCGCACAGGAACGAGAGCGCGAAGACGAATTCCCAGTGCTGGAACTCAAGCACGGTGGTGAGCGCCTGGCCGGCCGGCGAGCCCCAGTGCACGAAGATCGCGAGGTCGCGCGAGCGGAACCATTCGGCGAGGCCGCCGCCGACGATGGCGGCGAAGCCCGCCGCGAGCGCCCCGGCGAGCGTCGCCGCCGAGAGGTAGGCGGTGCCCTGCCCGTGCGGCGCCAGCTTCAGGCCGAGGTTGCCGGTGGCGAGGCCGACGCCGCCGGAGGCCGCGCCCATCACGAGGTGGATCAGGAAGAGCAACGGCAGCGTCAGCTCGTGCTCGTCGGGGATCGTGGTGAAGGGCAGCGCCATCAGCGAGGCGAAGTAGAACGGCAGGGCGACCGCGAGGATCGCCTTGTTCGACAGGCGGTCCGAGAGCCGGCCCCACCCGTAGAGGGTCAGCGCGTTCGCCACCGTCGCCGTCACCCACATGGCCGTGACGACGGCGAGCCCGAGCTGGAGCTGGCGCAGCAGGTAGACGGCGATGAACGGCGCGGCGAGGTTCGAGGCGAAGTTCCAGCTCGCCATGAAGGCGAGGACGCGCCGGAAGTTCGCGTCGCGGAAAGGCGCGCGCACCATCGCCAGCACCGGCGGCGGCGGGCCGGCGCGCACCATCTGCGGCTCGGGCACGCGCGCGATGTGCCACGAGCTCACGAAGCCGGCGAGCGCCGCGGCGGTGAAGGCGATCGAATAGCCTGAGAGCGGATTGGCGCCGCTCCAGCGCTGCACCACCTGCCCGGCGAACAGCGCGCCCGCGGACGCGGCGACCATCGACCAGAACAGCCGGCGCGAGAAGAGCGCGCCCAGCCGGTCCTTCGGCACCAGCTCGTGAATCCAGGAATTGAACGCGCAGCCGCCGATCGCGCCGAGCAGCGTGATCGCGAGCTGCGCGAGGACCAGGAGCGCGAGCGCCCGGCTCGGCGCGACGAAGGGCAGCAGCGCGAGGAGCAGGATGAGCGCGCGCGACGCGCTCGCGGCGTAGACCGTGATGCGGCGCCGCTGGCGCAGGCGCTCGACCAGCGCGATCGCCGGGATCTGCGACACCTGGCCGAAGAACGGAATCGCCGCGAGCACGCCGATGACCATCGGGCTCGCGCCGAGCGCGACCGCGAAGCCGGCCATCACGACCCCGCCGTAGAGCGACCCGGCCAGCGCCGCCCACGCCGCGTCCTGGACGAGGGATCGCTGCCCGCGCGCCACGTCGGTGCTCGAAACCTGCGGGTCGGGAGCGAGCGGCACCGGGGAAGATGGGCAAAAAAAGGGCCATGTCTAACTTCGCGTACCCAACCAGGGGGTTAGGATGACCCTGCACGCCCTAGGGGGTGGCGAACTGGTTGGGGAGAATATGGCCAGACACGCCTATGTCGATGAGGCTGGGATCGCGAATCCTAAGCATGAGCCCGTCATTGTCGTGGCGGGAATCATCTTGCACGTTGACACCCAATGGCGAGCCCTGCATGAGCACTTCAATACGCTCTTGGTAAAGCACGTCCCGGAAGGGAAGAGGGACGGGTTTGTCTTTCACGCCAAAGACATTTGGCACGGCGAAGGTAATGTTTTCGGCCGAGACGTTTGGCGTGGCGGCGACAGGAGAGAGGCTCTTTTCGATCTATGCAGGACCGTGGGGAAATTCAAGTTGCCTGTCGTGTGGGGCCATACCGACAGGAAGGAAGTTGCCGAGGCCTTGGAGTACGACAACAAGAATCCGATTTCTCTCACTCGAATCTCGTTCATGTCCGCCTTTGTTGACTGCGCTGTACGGGCGGAAATGTGGATGAATAAATACGGTATGGATGAGTGCTTAAGCTTTGTTGTAGAAAACAATAATGACTTTAGAAATTTCGCTAAGGCCGCATATCGAGAACTCAAGAAGAAGGATTCCGTGTTCAACGCTCGTATTTCAGGACGTGCGCCAATTCGACACATCATCGATGGCCCTAGCTTCATGGAAAAGGAAGATGCCCCACCTTTACAACTAGCCGATGCCTCTGCATTCGTCATCAAGAGGTACTTCAGCGGAAGAAATGATGTTGCTGAGTACATGCATCATCTGTTGCCATCCATGATGTATGCGTTCGATGAAAGCAAATTGCGCGATCTGGAGGAAAAGCTTAGGGCAGAGAATCCAGACCCCGAATAGGTAAGAAGATCCTATCCCTTGTCCAATTTCTCTATCAGCCCCCGCAAATGCCGCATCTGGCGCTCTGCAAGGCGCTTTACGGCCTTTTCCCAACCTTCCGGGGGGCTACGGTGGGCCTGCGCTGCGTCGCCTAGACGGGCTTGCCTGATGGTTGGGACGGACACCCCCAGCTCGGCGGCTAGGTCGTCGTGGGTCACCCGGCTAAACAGGGTGTCGGTTGCTGCCTTGAAGTCCATTGTATGCAGTCCTATTGACAGGCTCAAAACGAGTGTATATGATACTGCATACACCGTCAACGATAAGAAACAAGCCATGTCGATCCTCTCCGCCGAGTACTTCCACAACGAAGAAGCTGCTTACGCCTTCGTGGAATCCAAGCTGTGGGCTAACGGCCCGATCTGCCCCAAGTGCGGGGTTATCGGGGGCCACTACAAGCTGAAGGGCAAGAGCACCCGCCCCGGCGTGTACAAGTGCAAGGACTGCCGCAAGCCGTTCCGCGTGACCGTGGGGACCATCTTTGAAGCCAGCCACATCAAGCTGAATGTCTGGCTGCAAGCCATCTTCCTTGTTGCCAGCAGCAAGAAGGGGATCAGCAGCAACCAGCTTCACCGCAGCCTTGGGATCAGCCTGAAGTCGGCGTGGTTCATGTCGCACCGCATCCGCGAAGCCATGCGGGATGGTGAGTTCGCCGTGCCGTTCGGGATCGATGGCGGGATCGTGGAAGTGGACGAGACTTACATCGGCCACGACAAGACCATCAAGCCCAAGGGAATGAAGAAGGGGCGCGGCTTCCACCACAAGAACAAAGTCCTGGCCCTCGTGGATCGCAACAGCGGACAGGCCCGTAGCTTCGTCGTGGACGATGTGAGGGCTTCAACCCTCGTGCCCATCATCCGGGCGAATCTGGCCAAGGAAGCGGTGCTTATGACCGACGACTACAACGCCTATAAGCACGTTGGGCGCGAGTTCAACGGCCACGGCATCGTGCGGCATCAGATCAAGGAGTACGTAAGCCGCGAGAACCCGGTGGTGCATACCAACACCATCGAAGGGTTCTTCTCCATCTTCAAGCGCGGGATGAAGGGCGTGTACCAGCATTGCGCCCATAACCATCTTCACCGCTACCTCGCGGAATTTGACTTCCGCTACAACAACCGGGTTGCACTCGGAGTGCAGGATGGTGAGCGCGCCGACAAGCTGCTGAAGGGCTTCAGCGGCAAGCGGCTCACCTATCAAACGACTGCTGGATGAATATGGCCACCGGAAAAGGAAGGCGAAAGAAGCGAGGGCCGCCGCGAGGAAAGCCGGACAACCCGGCTCAGTCGAAGCGGTTCATCGAAGCGGCAAGGGCTCTGGGAGTGGACGAGAGCGGGAAGGCGTTCGGGAAGGCGATGGACAGCCTGCTGAAGCCGAAAGGTACGAAGCGTGGCGGCAGCTAGACCTGTTCCGGAAATGAAAAACCCGCCGAAGCGGGTTAGTCAGGGATGGCAGCTTTCGCTGCGTCTTCGGCTACTGAAGGCCAGAGAACTTCAGGGCACTTGTCTTCGCCATCAATCGCGACGCCGAACACCTTTCCGGTGGCGTCGCACTTCCAAATTGCGTTGTACTCGTCAATATCTTCTAGCTTGCTGCAACCTAGGGCTTGAAGTTTTGCGGCGATTCCGTGGACGTAGCGGACCTTGTCCGCGCTCATGCAGCCTTGAGCTTCACGACCAACTCGTCGCAAAGCTTCATCAGCTTGGGCATTTGGCCCTCGGCAGTCGCCGGGTGCACCTCGACTTCGATGTGCAGGTTGTGGCGATAGATGGCCTTCACCATCTTGACCACGGCTTGGTACGTGGAATCCACGTCCACGCCATGCACGTTGAGGCCAGCCAGGTTGGGGCTAGTCACAAAAAAGTGACCGCCCATCTCCTGCACTTGGAGGTGAACGATCCGCTGCCAGTCTTTACCCATGATGAACTCCGAAAAAGCCCCGTCCATGGAGCTTTGAGCCCGCATTGTACCGGAACGTTCCCCTCAGGCATCAAAGGGTTACAAACGCGGTCTAGACCGACCGGATACTGGATAGGCTTCCAGTACTACCGACCAGCAACCCCAATGCCTGTCAGCGTTTTGGGTACGGGAAGTTAGACATGGCCAAAAAAAGGGCCCGCCTGTAGGGGGAGAAGGCGGGCCCCGGGGGGAGGACGGTGTTTGCTGGGTGCTTCTAGAACAGGCCTTTCGTCCAGAACTGGGCGGCGTAAAGGAGACCGGCGCCGGCGAAGGTGTAGACGAAGAGCTCGGTGAAGCGGTTGCGCGCGCGCGGCGAAGTCCAGCCGCGCGAGAACCACGCGAGCACGACGATGAGGAGCACGGAGCCGAGCGCCGCCGAGCCCGCGGAGAAGCTGCGGCCGAACGCCTGGGCGACCCAGCCGTCGGGCGAGATCACCTTGTAGATCGTGCCGCCGATGCCGAGAATGACGAGCGCGACGACGGCGAAGCCGACGACGACCTGCCCGACTGCCAGCATTTCGTGCTTGACGGTGCTCATCGCGTTCTCCTCGTTCGAATCAGCCGCGGCCCAGCGTGTTTCCGTCGAGGCGCACGCGCGCTCCCACGCCACGCGCCGGGGCAGTCACCTGCGTGACGGTGCGCTCGCTGCCGTCGTCCATGCGCACCGTAATGCGATACATGCGCACGCGGGCGGACGCGCGCTCGTCTTCGACCTGCACCCTCCGCACTGCGGCGATGACGCCGCAAGTCGCGCAGTTCGCCTTAATCGACTCCGTCGCGGGCAGCACGCCCGTCACGGCGGCGGCGCCGACCAGGCCGGAGATCACCAGCGCCACGCCGGCGCCGATCAACAGCGGGTAGTTCCGCGGCCCAACCATCGGTTCTCCTTTTTGTAGTGCTTGCCGCGATACACCTGCAATGGCCGTGCCAGAACCGGTTTTCCAATGCATTGAGCGACTTAACGTGCGTTGGCGCTTGGCGGGGGTCGTGTAACTGTCGGGGGTCGACGACGACGCTTTTCACAGACGGCCGAGACCGTTGATGCCTATCGGCTTTTCCTGTCGCTGCGGGCCGACGGATTTCGCGGTGCTCTAAGATCGGCGCATGCGCCTTTCCGTCCTCGACCAGTCCCCCATCGTGAGCGGCCGCTCCGCGCGCGATGCGATCCACGAGACGCTCGCCCTCGCGCGACATGCCGAGGCGCTGGGCTTTCACCGCTACTGGCTCGCCGAGCACCACGCGATCGCCGCGCTCGCGGATCCGTGTCCCGAAGTGCTGCTCGCGCGGCTCGGCGCGGAGACGAAGCGCATGCGCATCGGCACGGGCGGCGTGCTCCTGCCGTACTACGGCGCGTTCCGCACCGCGGAGACGTTCCGCATGCTCGAGGCGCTGTATCCCGGCCGGGTGGACCTCGGGATCGGCCGCGCGCCAGGCGGCGACGCGCGCACCGCCCAGGCCGTCGGCGGCGGCCGCTTCCCCGACGCCGAGCGCTTTCCCGAGCAGGTCTGGGAGCTCGCGTGCCATCTGAACGGAACGCTCCCGCCCGAGCACCCGTTCGCACGCGTGCGCCTGCAGCCCGAGGTGGAGGGTGCGCCGCCGATCTGGCTGCTCGGCTCCTCGGACTACAGCGGCGCGCTCGCCGCGCAGCTCGGCGTGTCGTTCGCGTTCGCGCACTTCATCAACCCGCGCGGCGGCGATGCGGTCGCCCGCCAGTACCGGCAGGACTTCAAGGGCGACGCGAAGCACCGGCAGGTGATCGTCTGCACGTTCGCGATCTGCGCGGAGACGGCGGAGGAAGCCGAGCGCCTTGCCGCGCCGATCGACCTGCGCCGCCTGCACATGGCGCTCAACATCGATTCGCCGGTTCCCACGGCCGAGGAGGCGGCGAAGCATGCCTACTCCGACGAGGAGCGCCGCTACGTGATGGACCAGCGCGAGCGCGCGGTCATCGGCGATCCCTCGACCTGCCGCGCGGCGATCGAGGCGATGGCGCAGCGCTACCGGGCCGATGAAGTCATGGTGCTGACGATCACGGCCGACCCGGCCTCCCGCCAGCGCTCGTATGCCCTGCTCGCGCAGGCGTTCGGCCTTCGCCCGTAGACGAACGGCTACGGAGTGTCGAAAACTCACGCGTTAGCGCACGCTTCCGTTTATTCCCGTGACAGGTGCGGTCCTGTCCGGGCGGCTTCCTTGACTTCCGCCGGGCTCCGGGGCTAGATTGCCCTCAGACGGCCGTGCAGGGCGGAAAAGGGGTCGTCGAACGCGAGATCAACCTCAACCTCAACCTCACCTCACTTCACCACCTAGGAGCGCCAATGAAAAGAATCTTCTGCCGCATGCTGGTCCTGCTGATGATCTGGACGCCGTACCAGGTCGCGCAGGCAGGAATGATTGGTACGGACCAGGTCGTCCAGACCTCCTCGGCCATGGAGCGCAGCGCGGTGCTGAACTTCGTCAGCCGCGCCGACGTCGCCGGCCAGCTGTCCTCGATGGGCCTCGACGCCGCGACCGCCAAGGATCGCGTCGCCGCCATGACGGACGAGGAAGTGCGCTACATCGCCGGCAAGATCAACGCGATGCCCGCGGGCGCCGACGGCGCCGGCCTGCTGCTCCTGATCCTGATCATCGCCGTGATCTGGTGGGCCTGGAAGCGCTAGTCACTCTTCGCAAGGCAATGCGGAACGCCCGCTTCACAGCGGGCGTTTTGCTTTCTGCCTTGGCGCTCGGCGGCTGCGCGGGGCTCTTCCCCCAGACCGCCGCGATGCGCGACGCGCCGCCCGAGGGGCTGCCGCAGCGCGTCGAGCTCAAGCAGGTGCCTTTCTTCCCGCAGGTCGAGTACCAGTGCGGGCCGGCGGCCCTCGCCACCGCGCTCGTCGCGAGCGGCGTGAAGGTCACGCCCGAAGAGCTCGTGCCGCAGGTGTACCTGCCGGAGCGCAAGGGCAGCCTGCAGGTCGAGATGCTCGCCGCGGCGCGCCGCCACGGCCGGATCTCGTACCTCCTCGCGCCGCGCTTCGAGGATCTCCTGCGCGAGCTCGCCGCCGGCAATCCCGTGGTGGTGCTATGGGACCAGGCGCCCGTGGGCGGCTGGCACTACGCCGTCGCCATCGGCTACGACTTCGACGCCGGCGACCTCTACCTGCGCTCCGGCGAGACCGAGCGCGAGGTCGTCTCCTTCCCGTTGCACGAGTTCATGTGGATGCGCAGCGGCTACTGGGCGATGGTCGCCATGCCGCCCGACCAGGTTCCGGCCACCGCCGAGGAAGGGCGCTGGCTGAGCTCCATCGCCGCCACCGAGCGCGCGGGAGGCGCAGCCGCGGCGCGCACCGCGTACACGCAGTTCCTGCAGCACTGGCCGCGCAACGCGAGCGCCGCGATCGGCCTCGCCAACGCGCACTACGCGCTCAAGGAGCTGCCGGCGGCGGAGCGCGCGCTGCGCGACGCGGTCGCGTGGGACCCCCAGTCGGTGATCGCGCTGAACAACCTCGCGCACACCCTCTCCGAGCAGGGCAAGCACGAAGAGGCACTCGCGTTCCTCGATCGTGCCGCCGCGCTCGGCGGGCCGCATGCCGCCGCAGTCGAGCAGACGCGCGAAGCGATCCGCACCCGGCAGAAAAAATAGGGACAGACCCCATTTTTCTCAAATGAGAAAAATGGGGTCTGTCCCTATTTTTCTATTTTCGCGGGGTCGAGCTCGCGCAGCAGGGGCGGCAGCGGGCAGTTGAGCACCGCGCCCACCAGGCGCATCAGCTCCGCTTCCGCGACCCGGATCTTGCCGTCGGCGGTGGCGGCGGCGAACAGCTCCTGCACGAGGCGCGCCTTCTCCAGCGGCCGCAGCGCCTTCAGCTTCTCGAGGGCCTGCTCCACC
>CBDDRX010000072.1:0-10208 GCA_965233165.1 uncultured bacterium
CCTTCGCGATGTAGGCCGCATCGATCTCCACCGGCAGCAGATCGGGATCGGGGAAGTAGCGATAGTCGTTGGCTTCCTCTTTGCTGCGCATGCTGCGCGTCTCGCCCTTGTCGGGATCCCAGAGGCGCGTTTCCTGGACGACCTTGCCGCCGCCCTCGAGCACGTCGATCTGGCGCGCCACTTCGAAATTGATGGCCTTCTCGACGTAGCGGAACGAATTGATGTTCTTGATCTCGGCGCGCGTGCCGAATTTCTCGGCGCCGACCTTGCGCACCGACACGTTGGCATCGCAGCGGAACGAGCCTTCCTGCATGTTGCCGTCGCAGATGCCGATCCACGTGACGAGCGCGTGCAGCGCCTTCGCGTAGGCGACCGCTTCCTTCGCGCCGCGCATCTCCGGCTCGGTGACGATCTCGAGGAGCGGGGTGCCCGCGCGGTTGAGGTCGATGCCGGTCATGCCGTGAAAGTCCTCGTGCAGCGACTTGCCCGCGTCCTCTTCCAGGTGCGCGCGCACGAGGTTGACGGTTCTTTCGCTTCCGTCCAGGAAGAACGGCACCTTCCCGCCCTGCACCACCGGGATCTCGAACTGGCTGATCTGGTAGCCCTTCGGCAGGTCGGGATAGAAGTAGTTCTTGCGCGCGAAGACGGAGCGCGGGCTGATCCGCCCGTTCACCGTCAGGCCGAAGCGGATCGCATGCTCGACGGCGGCACGGTTGAGCACCGGCAGCGTGCCGGGGAGCGCCAGGTCGACCGCCGAGGCCTGCGTATTCGGTGCGGCGCCGAACGCGGTCGAGGCGCCCGAGAAGATCTTGCTTTTCGTCAGGAGCTGCGCGTGCGTCTCCAGGCCGACGACGATTTCCCAGGGCACGCCTACCTCGCCTCCGGGCGCAGGAGCCGGCAATTGCCGCGGCGGTCGACCAGCAGCGGCTCGAGGTACGCCTCCGAGCCGCACTGCGCGGCGCAATTCTCGGCCGAGACTTTCACGTAGTCGCCCAGGTCGCGGAGCGTCACCGTGCACGGCCCGCTCGCCGCGCGCAGCGCGCCCCGCACCGCCTCCGCGCTCGCGGCCCGCACGGCGCACTGCTGCCCGCCGCTGCCTACGCGCGAGCGCCATTCCAGGGGCTCCTTCAGCTTTCCCGCCTCGAACGCATAGCTGAGCGTGGAGGCGTAGCGCCCGTCCCCCGCGTCGCAGCGCACCTCGGCTGCGTAGCCATCCATCGGCGGAAACTCCTCGCTCAGCTCGAAGCGCTCGCGCTCCTGGCCGCCGGGACCGTAGCGGGTGCCGCGGAAGGACCCGTCGCGCAGCGTGCCGCGCAGCTCGCCGGTCGCCGGGCGGCCGAACAGGATGGCGCTCGTGCCTTCCTTGAGCGTGGTCACGCCAAGCTGCGGGCTGCGCTCGCCTTCGAGGAAGCGCCGGGTCATGGACGGCAGGACCAGGTACTCGCCGGTCATCCGCCAGCCGCCGTCGCCACGCTCGGTCGCGTGCAGCACCATCAGCGCGCTGCGGCTGCCGATCTGCCCGACCATCTCGCGCGTCTCCGTCTTGCCTTGCGCGACGGCCGCGAGCGGCAAAAGCAGGAACGCGCCCAGCCACCGGCTCATAGGGGCGTTCCGCCCGGGACGCGCGAGTGCCAGTCGGTCGCCTTCTGGTACCGGTGTGCCACGCCGAGGAGGCGCGCCTCGGAGAAATGGCTGCCCATGAGCTGCAGGCCTACCGGCAGCCCCTTCGCGTCGAAGCCGCAGGGGATCGACAGGGCGGGCAGGCCCGCCAGCGAAGCGGGCACGGTGAAGATGTCCTCGAGATACATCTTCACCGGATCGCCCGCTTTTTCCCCGATGGGAAAGGCGGTGGTCGGCGCCACCGGCCCCGCCAGCACGTCGCACTCTTCGAATGCCGCCGCGAAATCGCGGGCGATGAGGCGGCGCACCTTCTGCGCCTGTAGGTAATAGGCGTCGTAGTAGCCGTGCGAAAGCACGTAGGTCCCGACCAGGATGCGCTGCTTCACCTCGGTGCCGAAGCCTTCGGCGCGCGTGCGGCAGTACATGTCCACCAGGTCCTTGTACTCCTTTGCGCGGTGGCCGAAGCGCACGCCATCGAAGCGCGAAAGATTGGCGGAGGCCTCCGCAGGGGCGATGACGTAGTACACCGGCACGCCGAGCGACACGTGCGGCAGCCCGACCGGCACGGTCTTCGCGCCGAGGGTCTCGAGCGCGCGCACCGCCTCGTCGACCGCCTTGCGCACGCCCGGCTCGATGCCCTCGCCGAAGTACTCCCGGGGCAGGCCGATCCGCAGGCCGTCCAGCCGCTCCTCCAGGCACCGTTTGTAGTCTTCGGCCGGCCGCTCGAGGCTGGTCGAATCGCGGGCATCGAAGCCGGCCATCGCATTCATCATCAGGGCGAGGTCGGCGGCGGAACGGGCGAGCGGCCCGCCCTGGTCGAGCGAGGAGGCGAAGGCGACCATGCCGTAGCGCGACACCGTGCCATAGGTGGGCTTGAGCCCACAGATGCCGCTCATCGCCGCAGGCTGGCGGATCGAGCCGCCGGTGTCCGTTCCCGTCGCGGCCGGGACGAGGCGCGCGGCGACGGCGGCCGCCGAGCCGCCCGAGGACCCGCCCGGGACGCGCGCCGGGTCCCACGGGTTGCGCACCGGCCCGAAGTACGAGGTCTCGCTCGAGGAGCCCATCGCGAACTCGTCCATGTTGCATTTGCCGAGGAGCACGGTGCCCGCCTCGTCGAGCCGCTCGACGACGCGCGCGTCGAACGGGCTGACATAGTCGGCGAGCATGCGCGAGCCGCAGGTCGTGCGCACCCGGCGCGTGACGAAGAGGTCCTTGTGCGCGACCGGGATGCCGGTGAGCGGGCCGCCCTCGCCCCGGGCGAGCGCCGCGTCGGCCCGCCGTGCGCCCTCCATCGCGCCCGCCTCGTCGACGGTGATGAAGGCGTTGAGCGCCGGGTTCACACGGCCGATGCGCTCGAGGTGCGCGCGCGCAAGCTCCACGGCCGAGATCTTCCGCTTCCCGAGCGCGCCGGCGAGCTCCGTGAGCGTGGCGTTCAGCACGCTACTCGATCACTTTCGGCACCAGGTAGAGGCCGTCCTGGACGGCCGGCGCCACCGACTGGTGGGCCTGCCTGAGGTCCGGCTCGGTCACCTCGTCGGCGCGAAGCCGCTGCCCGGCATCGAGAGGATGGGCCATCGGCGCGATGCCGGTCGTATCGACCGCCCGCATCTGGTCGACCAGGGCGAGGACGCGGTTGAGGCGGTCGATGAACGCAGCCGACTCCTCCGGTCGCACGGCGATGCGGGCGAGGCGCGCGATGCGGCGGACCTGGTCGTCGGAAAGCGACATGAAAATGCGGTGAGCTCGACTGCTTGCTTAGGAAACCTGAGGGCACGCCCGGCGGGATTCCCTTGCTTCGCCGAGGCGTCGTTAGCGTATCATATCGGGCCATCAAATCCCGCCTTAACCCCTGAAAGTTAAGGCCTTAGTCAAAAAGCGAAAAGACCGGTGCCCATGTTCGGATTCCTGCGCAGCTACTTCTCGAACGATCTGGCGATCGACCTCGGGACGGCCAATACCCTCATCTACGTGCGCGGCAAGGGCATCGTCCTGGACGAGCCCTCGGTGGTCGCGATCCGGCAGGAAGCCGGCCCGAACGGCAAGAAGACCATCCAGGCGGTCGGCAGGGACGCGAAGCTCATGCTCGGCAAGACCCCGGGCAACATCATCGCCATCCGGCCGATGAAGGACGGCGTGATCGCCGACTTCACCGTCACCGAGCAGATGCTCAAGCAGTTCATCAAGAAAGTGCACGACAACAAGCTGTTCTCGCCGAGCCCGCGCATCATCATCTGCGTGCCGTGCGGCTCGACGCAGGTCGAGCGCCGCGCGATCCGCGAGAGCGCGGTCGGCGCGGGCGCGGGCCAGGTGTACCTGATCGAGGAGCCGATGGCGGCGGCGATCGGCGCGGACCTTCCGGTCGCCGACGCGACCGGCTCGATGGTCGTCGACATCGGCGGCGGCACCACCGAAGTCGGCGTGATCTCCCTCGGCGGCATGGTGTACTCCGGCTCGGTGCGCGTCGGCGGCGACAAGTTCGACGAGGCGATCATCAACTACATCCGCCGCAACTACGGCATGCTGATCGGCGAGACCACCGCGGAGATGATCAAGAAGGAGATCGGCTCGGCGTTCCCGGGCTCGGAGGTGCGCGAGATGGAGGTGAAGGGGCGCAACCTCGCCGAAGGCATCCCGCGCAGCTTCACCATCTCCTCCAACGAGATCCTCGAGGCGCTCACCGAGCCGCTCAACCAGATCGTCTCGGCGGTGAAGTCGGCGCTCGAGCAGACCCCGCCGGAGCTCGGCGCGGACATCGCCGAGAAGGGCATGGTGCTCACCGGCGGCGGGGCGCTGCTGCGCGACCTCGACCGCCTGCTGATGGAAGAAACGGGACTGCCGGTGATCGTCGCCGACGACCCGCTCACCTGCGTCGTGCGCGGGTCGGGCAAGGCGCTGGAGAAGATGGAGCACTTCGGTCCAATCTTCACCAACGACTAGGGCTCCACGGGGGACTAAAGGGGCCCTCGACCACACCCTGGGATGGAACATACCCCCCCACCGTTCTTCAAACGGGGCCCCGCCCCGCTCGTCCGGCTCTTCTTCTTCGCTTCGCTGTCGGTGGCGCTGCTGGTCGTGGACGCCCGCTTCCGCTACGCCGACGGGATGCGCAGCGTGCTCGCGCTCGCGGCCTACCCGCTGCAGCGCATCGCCACCGCGCCGTTCCAGTTCTTCTCCGGCGTCGGCAGCTACTTCACGACGCAGACGCAGCTCGCCGCGGAGAACGAGAGCCTGAAGGCGCGCGCGCTGGCCCTGGCGCAGGATGCGCAGCGCTACCAGGCGGCCGAGGCGGAAGCGGCGCAGCTGCGCCGGGTCGTCGGGGCGGCGGAGCGCATGGCGGTCCAGTCGCTGCCGGCGGAGATCCTCTACTCCTCGCGCGACCCCTATGCGCACAAGGTGTTCATCGACCGCGGCGCCACGCACGGGGTGCGCCCCGGCAGCCCGGTCTCGGACGACCAGGGCGTCGTCGGCCAGGTGACCCGGGTCCATCCGCTGCTCTCCGAGGTGACCCTGGTGACCGACCAGGACCAGGCGATCCCGGTGCAGGTGGTGCGCAGCGGCCTGCGCGCGGTCGCCTTCGGCGGCGGCGCCTCCGGCATGCTCGAGCTGCGCTTCATGTCCGCGAACGCCGAGATCCAGAACGGCGACCTCCTCGTCACCTCGGGCATCGACGGCACCTACCCGCCCGGCCTGCCGGTGGCGACGGTCGTGCGCATCGAGCGCGATGCCGAGCACAGCTTCGCACGCGTGGTCTGCAAGCCTGCGGCGGGCGTCGAGAGCGGCCGCTTCGTCCTGGTGCTGCACAACGAGGCGAAGTCCGTCCCGCCGCGCCCGGACGAGACGCAGTCCGGCAAGGAGCGGCGCGAGAAGGCGCGACGGCAGAAGAGCCGCGCCGGGGCGGAGGAGGGGAAGTCGAAGGCGGCCGATGGGACCCGATAGCCACCAGCACATCCTGCGCCCCGTGCGCATCAGCACGATCGTGCTGTCGTTCGTCGGCGCGCTGCTGCTCGACTTCCTGCCCTGGGCCGACCTGCGGCTCGTCCCGGACTTCGTCGCGATGGTCATCGCCTTCTGGTGCGTCCACCAGCCGCGCCGCGTCGGCCTCGGCGTCGCCTGGTCCGTCGGCCTGCTCGCCGACGCCGGCAACGGCGTCCTGCTCGGGCAGCACGCGCTCTCCTACGCGATCCTCGCCTTCCTCGCGATCTGGCTCTCGCGCCGCATCCTCTGGTTCCGCTTGCCGCAGCAGGTGCTGCACGTCGCGGTCCTGCTGCTCGTCTGCGAGGCCGTGGTGGTGCTCGTGCGCCTGGGCGCCGGGCAGCCGTTTCCCGGCTGGGCGCTGCTGGTCGGCCCGCTGCTCGGCGCGGCGCTCTGGCCGGTCCTTTCCTGGATCCTGCTCATGCCGCAGCGCCGGCTCGAGCGCGAGCAGATGATCTAGCCATGCTGCGCTCGAGCGAGATGCGCAACAGCGAGCGCGAGCTCTACGAGTTCCACTTCCGCATCGGCGTCGCGGCCGTCGCGGTGCTGATCGGCCTGGCCATCCTGGGGGCGCGCTTCGTCTTCCTGCAGGTCGTGCAGCACGAGACCTACCGCGCGAAGGCCGAGGACAACCGCATCTCGATCGTCCCGGTGCCGCCGAACCGCGGCCTGATCGTCGACCGCAACGGGGTCGTCGTGGCGCGCAACGACGGCGGCTACACGCTCGAGATCGCGCACCGCAAGGTGCGCAACGTGGACCGGCTGATCGACGAGCTCTCGGAGCTGATCGACGTCACCCCGCGCGACCGTGCGCGCTTCAGGAAGCTCGTGCAGGAGACGCGCAACGCCGAGACGCTGCCGATCCGCACCCGCCTCTCGGACGAGGAGGTGGCGAAGTTCGCCGCCAACCGCTACCGCTACCAGGGAATCGTCGACATCAAGGCGCGCCTTTTCCGCCAGTATCCGCACGGCGAGGTCGCCGCGCACGCGATCGGCTACATGGGCCGGATCAACAAGGACGACCAGGCGCAGCTCGAGGCGGACGGCGTCGACGCCAACTACCGCGGCACCGACTATTGGGGCAAGGCCGGCATCGAGGCCTCCTACCAGGAGGAGCTGCACGGCATCACCGGCTTCGAGCAGGTCGAGATCGACGCCGCCGGCCGCGGCATCCGCACGCTCTCGCGCACCCCGTCGCAGCCCGGCAACAATGTCGCGCTCACCATGGACCTGAAGTTGCAGGAGGTCGCCGAGGCCGCCTTCGGCGAGCGCCGCGGCGCGGTGGTCGCGCTCGAGCCCTCGAGCGGCGCGGTGCTCGCCTTCGTCTCCAAGCCTGGCTACGACCCGAACCTCTTCGTCGACGGCATCGACCCGCAGAGCTGGACCGAGCTGAACACCTCGCTCGACCGGCCGCTGCTCAACCGGGCGATCAACGGCGTCTATCCGCCCGGCTCGACCTTCAAGCCGTTCATGGCCATGGCGGCGCTCGAGCTGGGCAAGCGCACCGCGAGCAGCCGGATCAACGACCACACGGGCTGGTTCGAATTCGGCGGCCGGCGCTTCCGCGACTCGAAGATCGGCGGCCACGGCGTGGTCGACCTCTACCGGTCGATCGTCGTGTCCTCCGACGTCTACTACTACCAGCTCGCCAACGACCTGGGGATCGACGCGATCGCCGGCTTCATGGCGAAGCTCGGCTTCGGCGCGCGCACCGGCATCGACCTGCAGGGCGAGGCCACCGGGGTCCTGCCCTCGCCGGAATGGAAGCAGAAGCGCTTCCGCCGCCCGGAGCAGCAGAAGTGGTACGCCGGCGAGACGATCTCGATCGGCATCGGCCAGGGCTACAACGCCTACACGCCGATCCAGCTCGCCCAGGCCATGGCGACGCTCCTCAACGGCGGCACCATGTACCGACCGCGCCTGGTGGCGCACATCGACAACGTGCGCACCGGCGAGCGCCGCACCTTCGAGCCGGAGGTGATCCAGCGCGTCTCGCTCAAGCCCGAGCACGTGGAGCTCGTGAAGCGGGCGATGGCGGGCGTGAACAAGGAAGGCACCGGGGCCCGGGCGTTCGCGAAAGCCGAGTACACCAGTGGCGGCAAGACCGGCACCGCGCAGGTGATCGCGATCAAGCAGAACGAGAAGTACGACGAGGCCAAGGTCACCGAGCGCCACCGGGACCATTCGTGGTTCATCGCCTTCGCGCCCTTGGAGAACCCGAAGATCGCGCTCGCGGTCATCGTCGAGAACGGCGGCTTCGGCGCGCGCGCCGCGGCGCCGATCGCGCGCACGATGCTCGACTACTACCTGCTCGGCAAGCTGCCGCCCGGGATGCAGGCCGCGCCGGAGGACGACGAGGTGGAGCCGGAAAGGGAAAGCGACTGATGGGCGTGCTCGAAGGCACCCTGCCCGTGCGCCGCATCGGCGTGCGCCTCATCGAGGGCATCGACGGGACGCTGTTCGTCCTGACGATGATGCTCACGCTGATGGGCCTTGCGGCGCTCTTCTCGGCGAGCTTCGACAACCCCGCCCGGATGACGGCGCAGGCCGTGAACCTCGGCGTCGCGGTGACGGCGATGTGGATCGTCGCCCAGCTCTCGCCGCAGACGCTGATGCGCTTTGCCGTGCCCGCCTACCTGGCGGGCGTCGCGCTGCTCGTGGGCGTGGCGCTCTTCGGCGACATCGTGAACGGCGCGCGGCGCTGGCTGACGATCGGCGGCCTGCGCTTCCAGCCCTCCGAGATCCTGAAGATCGCCATGCCGATGATGCTGGCCTGGTACTTCCACCGCCAGGAAAGCGCCGTCCGCCTGCCGCAGTTCGTCGGCGCCGCGCTCCTGCTCGCGGTGCCCGCCGGCCTGATCCTGCGCCAACCCGACCTCGGCACGGCGATGCTGGTCCTGGCGGCGGGCTTCTGGGTGATCTTCTTCGCCGGCATCGGCTGGAAGGTGCTGGGCGTCATGGCTGCGGCCGGGGCGGCGGCGATGCCCCTCCTCTGGGGCTTCATGCACGACTATCAGCGACGGCGCGTGCTGACGCTCCTCGACCCGACGAGCGACCCCCTCGGCGCCGGCTACCACATCATCCAGTCGACCATCGCCGTGGGCTCCGGGGGCCTCTCCGGCAAGGGCTGGCTGAACGGCACGCAGGCGCACCTGGAGTTCATCCCGGAGCGGCACACCGACTTCATCTTCGCCGTGTTCTCCGAGGAGTTCGGCCTGATCGGCAACGGTGTCCTGCTCGTCCTCTACGCCCTGCTCATCGGCCGGGGCCTGATGATCGCGGCCAACGCGCCCACCGTGTTTGCCCGCCTGCTGGCAGGGTCCATTTCCCTGATGTTCTTCGTCTACGCGTTCGTCAACATGGGGATGGTGTCGGGGATCCTTCCCGTCGTCGGCGTGCCGCTGCCGTTCCTCTCCTACGGCGGCACGGCGCTGCTCACGCTGTTCATCGGGCTGGGAATCCTGATGAGCGTGCATCGCCACAGAAAGCTCGTGCAGACCTGATGTGCTGCACCTTGTGCGTAGCAGCATTTTTTGAAAGCGCGCTCCGCATCGTGAAATGATGGGTCCCTAAGCCCATGTAAATCCTTGTTTTTCAGTACGTCGTGTAGGCCATCTGGCGTGTTGCTGCGCGCCATCCCGGATCGCACACTCTGGAGAATTCCTTCCCTTCACCGGAGAGCATTCGTGGACAGAAAAAAAGAAGTTCAGGCGCTCGAGCAGGACTGGGCCAGCAACCCGCGCTGGAAGGGCATCAAGCGTGGCTACAGCGCCGAAGACGTGGTCCGGCTGCGCGGCAGCCTGAAGATCGAGCACACGCTCGCGAAGGTGGGCGCGGAGAAGCTGTGGAAGATGTGCAGCGAGCGCCCGTTCGTGAATTCCCTGGGCGCGCTCACCGGCAACCAGGCGATGCAGCAGGTGAAGGCCGGCGTGCCCGCGATCTACCTCTCCGGCTGGCAGGTGGCGGCCGACGCGAACGACTCGCTCTCGATGTACCCGGACCAGTCGCTCTACGCGACGACCTCGGTCCCCACCGTGGTGAAGCGCATCAACAACGCGCTCGCGCGCCAGGACCAGATCCAGACCATGGAAGCCATGGACGGGAAAAAGGCAGGCGACGTCGACTGGTTCGCGCCGATCGTCGCCGACGCCGAGTCCGGCTTCGGCGGCGTGCTGAACGCCTTCGAGCTGATGAAGGCGATGATCGAGGCCGGCGCCGCCGGCGTGCATTTCGAGGACCAGCTCGCCTCGGTCAAGAAGTGCGGCCACATGGGCGGCAAGGTGCTCGTGCCGACGCAGGAAGCGGTGCAGAAGCTCATCGCCGCGCGCCTCGCGGCCGACGTGATGGGCGTGCCGACCGTGCTGCTGGCCCGCACCGACGCGGAAGCCGCGGACATCGTCACCTCCGACGTGGACGAGAACGACAAGCCGTTCATCACCGGCGAGCGCACCTCGGAGGGCTTCTACCGCACGAACAAGGGCTTCGACCAGGCGCTCTCGCGCGGCCTCGCCTACGCCGAGTACGCGGACATGGTGTGGTGCGAGACGGGCACGCCCGACCTCGAGTTCGCGCGGAAATTCGCCGAAGGCGTGCGCAAGAAGTACCCGGGCAAGATG
>CBDDRX010000073.1:0-5598 GCA_965233165.1 uncultured bacterium
GGAGCGAACCGTCGACGTCCACATCCGGCGGCTGAGGAAGGCGCTGGAGCCTTCGGGGCACGACCGGCTGATCGACACCGTGCGCGGCGCGGGCTACGGCCTGCGTAACGATTGAGCCCGGTCTATCGCCACGCGCTCGGCTGGCTCGCCGCGATCGCGATGGCGGCGCTCGCCGCCGGCGCGCTTACCGAGGCCGCCCTGGGCTGGGCCGCCTTCACCGCCGGCCTGCTCCTCCTGCTCGGCTATCACGTCGGGCACCTCGCGCGCCTTGCCGGGTGGGTTGCCGATCCGTCGGCCGACCGCCTCCCCGAAGGGACCGGCGTATGGGACGAGGTGCTCGCCGGTCTGCACCGCCTGGAGCGCGCTTCGGCGAAACGCGAGGACGAGCTCGCCGACGCCCTGGCGCGCTTTCGCCGCGCCGTGCAGGCGCTTCCCGACGGCGTGCTGATCCTCGACGCGGAGAACCGCATCGAGTGGAGCAACGACAAGGCGGCAGCGATGCTCGGCCTGGACCTGCGCGCGGACATCGGCCAGCCGGTGGGGAACCTGGTGCGCGCGCCCGCCTTTGCCGAGTGCCTCGCCAGGGACGGCGCGCGGGAAGTCCAGATCCAGGCCGCCCAGGGCGCGCGGCTGATGCTGCGCCTCATTCCCTACGGCAGCGAGCAGAAGCTGCTGCTATGCCGCGACGTCACGCAGGCCGAGCGCGTCGAGACCATGCGCCGCGATTTCGTCGCCAACGTGTCCCACGAGCTGCGCACGCCCCTCACGGTGCTGGTGGGGTTCCTCGAGACGGTGCGCGAGCTGAAGCTCGACCCGCAGCGCCAGCGCGACTACCTCGCGATGATGCGCGAGCAGGCCTCGCGCATGCAGCGCATCATCGACGACCTGCTCGCGCTCTCGGTGCTCGAGTCGGCGCCGCCGCCGGCCGCGGAGCGGGTGCGCGTGCGGCCGCTGCTCGAGCGCATCCTCGCCGACGGCCAGGCGCTTTCGGCCGGGCATCACGCCTTTTCTCTTTCCGCAAATCCAATGGTCGATCTCGCCGGCGCCGAACATGAACTGGCAAGCGCGTTCGGCAACCTGGTCAGCAATGCGGTGCGCTACACGCCGGCCGGCGGCCAGGTGCGGCTCTCTTGGCAGGAGGGTCCGGAAGGCGCGACTTTCGTCGTCGAGGACACCGGCGTCGGCATCGCGCCCGAGCACATCGCGCGGCTCACCGAGCGCTTCTACCGCGTCGACCGCGGCCGCTCGCGCGAGACCGGCGGCACGGGGCTGGGGCTGGCGATCGTCAAGCACGCGCTGGCGCGGCACCAGGCCACCCTCGCCATCGACAGCAAGCCCGGCGCCGGCAGCCGCTTCAGCGTGCGCTTTCCGCCGCAGCGCACGCTGCCGGCTGTGGTCGAGGCATGAATACGCTCTTGCCAGCGCTCAGGCGCCGCATCCGTGCGGCAAAGCTTGAGTTGCGCGCCCTCTGCCTCGCCGCCCGCCACCCCGGCACGCCGTGGTATGCGCGGGCCCTGATCGTCGGCAGCGTGGTCTACGCCCTCACCCCCTCGGACCTCTTCCCGGATGTGCTGCCGGTCTTCGGCTTCGTCGACGACCTGATCTTCGTCCCGCTCGCGCTCGGCCTGGCGGCGCGCTTCGTGCCCGGCGCCGTGCTCGAGGAATGCCGCCGCCGCGCGGCGCGGTAATCCACGTCCGCTCGCGCTGCCGCCGCGCCCGCCGAACGCGAGCGGGCGGACGTCTGGATACAGGGGATATAGCCGGCGAGATCGTACCGATTTTGCGTTTTCGTCCTATCGCCTTCTGCGATTCCTAACTGCAGAAAGCGCGCGCTGAATATCTAACAACTTCGACGCCTCGGATACAGGTCGTGGCGCCCAGCCGCGAGGACTTGGCGATGTAGCAGCTTCTAGGCGTTCATATAACTGGACGGCAGACGACTTGCGGACGCTGCACTCCCAGATCGTGCGCACACGCCATCCGAGAGCCCGTAAGCGTCGTTCGTTTCGAAGGTCTCTGCGCCTGTTGCCGGCAATCTTTGCTTTCCAGTACGCCCTGTTTCCCACAGGCACTCGCCCCTTCAGGCAGTGATGGCCATGCCAGAAACATCCCTTGACCTGAATGATCGTGCCTATCCTAGGAATGACAATGTCGGGCCTACCCGGTAAGCCACGGACATGCAGACGAAACCGATGGCCCATTAAATAGAGCAGGCGACGGACGATAACTTCGGGCTGAGTATGCTTGGCCCGTATCGCGGCCATGACTGCCGACCGTTTGACCCGCGAAAAGACGTCTGCCACACGCTCAAAGTAGCCGCGTGCTCTGCTGCAATCAAGCTATTTCAGCTTCTGCAGCCAGGATTCCAGGCTCATCAGCCGTCCGCTCTGGATGTGCTTCGCAACCGCGCCTGCAGACTCGCGCCGTTCAGAACCATAGGCCGCGAGGAGACCTTGCGGATTTACATGCACGACGGCGGAGAACATGTTCGCATTCTGCTTTCGCTTTTCGCACGCAGCTTTTAACCGGGCAGGATCGAATTCGTTCGTGATCAGCACGTACTCGAAGTCCTCCCCGCCCTTTTCCAAGCGTGCATACGCATCGAAGTCTGATGCGAATTGCTCTTCACGGTCGGCGCGCACGCTCCACTTGGCGCTTATCAGAAAGCGCCGCCTCTTCGATCCAATGATGGCTAGATCGACTTTCTTCAGTTTCTCGTTCCTGGCGGGACGTCCGAAGCCGGGAATCGCATGAAGGACCGGGCGGACGTTTATCGTGAGCTTCTTCGCCACAGGCAGGTGTTCAATGAGGAACGCAAGCACGTCCTCAAATCCCTCGCCCACCAAGTTTTTGCGCTTATTCTCTTGCGTTAGATATGCGCGCAACCGTTGTACGAGCGCCCGCATAACGTGCGGAGGGGGTTCCTTGGCGAACCAAGTGCCGAGTTCCTTCTTGACCAGCGCGTCGAATTCAGCGTCTTCCCCGGGTTGGGGGAAGCCCCTGCCTGCATAGGGCGCCCGCTGCTCCTCGGCACGCCGCGCGCGCTCGGCCTGCTGCCCGACCAAGAACTTTGCGAGTTGTTCTGAGCCCTTGATGAACAGCCAGTCGATCGTGCCGGCCAACTCTCCTGGTTTTACGCCGAGCTCTTGGGAAACCCAGTCATGAAAAGCCAGGGATCGCGCGTACCACGGCCGTCCCGGCTGCGATTTGTCGCTCTCGTAACAATGAGCGAGGCCAGTTGTCCGGTCTATCCAAAGAAGCAGCCTATAAACGTGCTGCCAAGCATTCGTCGGCGTGATCTCGAGCCCTGCCGCTGCGTATTCTTGAAGCATCTGGCGCCGGCTTTCGGCGCCAAACGCCTTGTCGACTACCGGCGCAGTATTCTCGTCCGTCAAGCGGCTTCGCGCTTCCTCACTTGCGAGGTCAGTGCTCGATATAAAGCGGTAGCGATCGCTTTCGCCAGCAGCGGCGGAACCGCATTGCCGGCTTGGCGATACCTTGAATGAGCTGGACCGCCGTCGATTCTTCCCGCCAATGCTCCGCGGCGCTGATCAGTCATAAACACAAAGCGATCTGGGAAGCTCTGAAGGCGCGCAAACTCCCTCACGCTCAGCGCCCGGATGCTTTCGTAGTGATAGACCGAGTCACCCTTCGTATTGAGCGTCCAAGACCACATGCCCGGATGAAGGCGGCGGTAGGCATAGAAGTGCCGCCGTCCGAGCGTTCCCGTTCCGTTGTGCGGACCCCACCGTTCGCCGGTGATGTACCGCTCCTTCATCTCTTCTGGGAGGTCATGCACGTTACCCCCCGGCGGAAGGCGCGATAGACGCAGTTTTGTGTCTGCGTTAATGCGCGGCACGCTGACGTTCTGCAATAGCCCCTTCAAGCCTTTTCGCATCTGACGCTGGTATTCGGAGCCTGGCTCGGAAAACTCATCGAGGGGAATGGCATCCCGCCGCTCGCCCGCCTTCAACCCTATGAGATCCCCAATGGCCTGCTGTGCGGTGACAATCGTTTCATCGCTCGGGTCCGTCAACTGTGCCATGTCACAGAAAAGGTTGGGGCGCTCCGATACTGCGTAGCGTATGCGCGACCCACGCGTCTGCCGCTCGAGTGAGAATGCCGCCGTTGCGCCTGAACCTTGCAACCGCGGCGGATCAAACTCAAGCGAGGCGTGCATTCCGATGAAAACGATCCTTCTGCGCGTCTGCGGGACGCCAAAATCCGCAGCATCGGAGAGCTGAGCCGTAACACGGTATGCGCCTTTCTGCGAGAGGTCTTCCAGGACTTGATCTTTCACGCCCATCTGATCGAGCCCTGGCACGTTCTCCATCACAAACGCGAGAGGCTCTAGCTTTGCGACAATCTTGACGAACTCCCGGTAGAGGCTATTCCGTGGATCGTCGATTAAGCGGCTGTGGTTGCGAACCTGGGAAAAAGCCTGGCAGGGCGGACCACCGACAACTATCTCTGCTCCAGCGGAAGCTGTAATGAAGCTGCGGCGAACGGACTTTTCGCGTACATCACCGCATATTGCTTCGGCTTCGGGAAAATTCAGGGCGTAGGTGGCGCAAGCGTCAGGATCCGCATCGGAGCCCGCCACGATCTGATAGCCGGCCTGCCGGAATCCCTCCGATAACCCGCCCGCACCGCAGAACAGGTCGACTACGCGAAAGCCGTGTCGAATTGCCACACTCCCCCTAACCGCGCAACCCTGAAACTACAAGATATTGTGGTGCATTGGTCTACTAGTCGCAATACGTCGTGTAGTTACTCTTCAGTTCCGTGTAAGACACCCATCATGCGCTAGCCCCTGGCTCACCCGGTGCGCCAGTCTCCTCTGCCTCTCGTGTCGGCGTTCCAACCCTTTGTGTCTAAACGATGATCTTGAGAACGGGTTGACGCTCCTCAATGGGAGTGGCACGCGAGCTCCTGCCGGTTAGAAGAACCCCTTTCGCCGTTGCGCCGTTATGCTGCTTGAAGCTTGGCCACCGCCACGGCGAGCCACTTCACGCCCTGGCTGCCGAAGTTGACCTGGACGCGCGCGTCGCTGCCCTGCCCCTCGGCGTCGACGATGACGCCGCTGCCGAACTTCGGGTGCACGACGCTCTGGCCGATGCGGAAACCGGCAATTTCCCTGGAAGGAGATTTTCTGGGGAACGCGACCTGGCTCTGCCGCGAGAAATCCGGGGCTAAGGCCTTCTGGCGCGAGAAGCGAGGCGTCAGCCACTTCAGGAGCTGCTGCGGCACTTCCTCGAGGAAGCGCGAGGCGAGGTTGTAGCGCGTCTGGCCGTGCAGCATGCGCGTCTGCGCGTGCGAGAGGTACAGGCGGTTGCGCGCCCGGGTGATGGCGACATAGGCGAGGCGGCGCTCCTCCTCCAGCCCGTCGGGCTCCATCGCGCTCTGCTCGTGCGGGAAGAGGCCCTCCTCCAGGCCCGAGAGGAACACCACGTCGAACTCCAGCCCCTTGGCCGAGTGCACCGTCATCATCTGCAGCGCGTCCTGCCCCTCGCCCGCCTGGTGCTCGCCCGCCTCGAGCGCGGCGTGGGTGAGAAAGGCGGTGAGCGGGTCGGCCGCCTCGCCGGACTCGACCTCGCG
>CBDDRX010000074.1:0-11842 GCA_965233165.1 uncultured bacterium
CACCGCGGGCCTTCTCCTCCTCCTCCCCGTCTCCCCCCGAGACAAGAGGCCCGCGGCGTCGGGAGTTTTTTTGCCCATTTCATCGGTAACCGGCGCTCTCGCTCCGGCAATTCCCAGGTTACAGAGGCGCGGCAGCATGGCCGCATGAAAACCGCCCGACTCGTTCTCGCTGCATTCGCCTTTTTCCTGTCCGCCGGCGCGCTCGCGGATCTCTCAAGGCCCGCGCTGCTCGTCGCTTCCTCGAAGATGACCGGTGCCTACGCGCGCACCGTGGTGTTCGCCCTGCCGGCGCCCGACGGCGCCCACGTCGGCTTCGTCCTGAACCGACCGACCGACGTGAGGATCGCCGATCTCCCGAGCCCGGTGTTCGCCGGCGGCCCCGAGTACGCGGACACCCTGTTCGCCTTCGTGCGCGCCCCGCGCGTGCCGGCGGAGAAGGCCCTCCAGGTGTTGCCCGGGCTGTACCTGGCGTTCCTGGACAGCGACGTCGCGCAGGTCGTGGAGCGCCTCCCGGCCCGCACGCGCGTGTTCGCCGGCATGGTTGCGTGGGCGCCGGAAGATCTCGCGGGCGAGCTCGAAGGCGGCGCCTGGCACCTCCTCGACGCCGACGTCGATCTCGTCCTCGAAGGAAGCATCGACACGCTGTGGAGCCGGCTCATCAGCCGCGCGGAGATCATGACGGCGCAGGCCGGCTTCTTCCTTCGGGCCAGCGGGGACGGAATCGCGCCGGACGCGCTGATGAGAAATATTTCCGGCGCGCTGCTCGACGCCCTGCCGCGCATCCAGTCCGATCCGAAGCGCGTACATGCGCTCGTGCAAGAGAAGCTTCTCCCTCACTTCGATGCGCAACGCGCGACGCGGATCGCGGTCGGCGCCTACTGGCGCCAGGCCAGCCCGGCGCAGCGCGAGCGTCTGGTGCACGAGTTCACCACGCTCCTCGTGCGCACGTATTCCGGCGCGCTCGCCAGCTACAGCGGCCAGCGGATCGACTTCAGCCCGCTGCGCGCGCGGCCGGGCGACGCGGAGGTCACCGTGCGCTCTGTCGTGCGCCAGTCCGGCGCCGAGCCGATCGTCATCGAGTATGACCTCGAGCGCGCCGGCAACCACGGCATCGATGGGCTGATCGCGATGCTGGAGAGCCGCGACGCCGGGTTTCCGCGCGGGTTGCGCATGTAACGCAAGCACGGCGCGCCGACATCAGCGCGCATCGCGTGAAGACCAAAGTAGCACCTGTGTCACCGAATTCAATCCAACCAACCGAAAGGAATCAAACCATGAAACTCAAGCTCACCGCAGTCGCAGTCGCCCTCGCCGCCCTCGCGCCCGTCGCGCACGCGGATGTCCAGAACTCCTTCCCGGACGGCTACGTCGTCCTGTCCGCCGCCGACAAGCAGCCGATCGCCGGCGCCGTGTCCGAGTGGGAAATCCGCCGCAACTTCCCGAAAGGCTCGCTGCGCACCGGCGACGCGCTGACCCCCGCCGACCGCCTGGCCGCGCCGTCGAACTCGGCGCTGCTCGCCGCGTTCCCGCAAGGCTCGTTCTACGCCGAAGCGAACCACGGCGCGCCGCTGCAGTCCGCCCCTGTCGCCACGGCGACGAGCGCGCGCACGACCGCGACCGCGATCGAGCACACGCAGCCGGACGGCTATCGCCCGGTCGCCGGCAGCGTCGGCTCGGTCGGCCTGGTCCAGGCGTTCCCGAAGCCTTCGTTCATCGACTCCGTGACCACGGAATCGGCGAGCACCGGCTCGAGCGCGGAGATCCTGGCCCAGTTCCCGCAGCCGTCGAGCGTCGCGAACTAGCAAGGAGCGAAACTTGCATGGGGATGGCCTCCGAAAGGAGGCCATTTTCATGTTGAGGATCGCCGTCGTCACCGGCAGTACCCGCCCCGGCCGCAACAACGAGGCGGTCGCGAAATGGGTCCACCAGATCGCCGCCCGGCGCAAGGACGCCGAGTACGAGCTCGTCGACATCCAGGCATTCGACCTTCCCCTGCTGGACGAGCCCGTCCCGCCTTCCCTGGGGAAGTACAGCAAGCCGCACACGAAGGCCTGGGCGGCGAAGATCGCCACCTTCGACGGCTTCGTCTTCGTCACCCCGGAATACAACCACGGCACCTCGGCTTCGCTTAAGAACGCGATCGACTACCTGTACGCCGAGTGGAACAACAAGGCCGCCGCCTTCGTCAGCTACGGCAGCGCCGGTGGCGCCAGAGCCGTCGAGCAGCTGCGGCTCGTCCTGAGCGAGTGCCAGGTCGCCCACGTGCGCGCCCAGGTGATGCTCTCCCTCATGACCGACTTCGAGAACTTCAGCACCTTCAAGCCGCATGCCCGCCACGAGCAGGAGCTCGCCGCGATGCTCGACCAGCTCGTCGTTTGGGCCGACGCCATGAAGATGGTGCGCGCCGGCGGGCACAGCCGGCAGAAGGCCGCCTAGCGGGCGTCAGCGTCGATGGTCATAGCTTCGGACCGAGCCACGCGACCAGCACGATGACGAGGACCACTGCACCCGCGATCAGAAGCGCGCTGCCCCAACGGACGCGCGGCTGCGCAGCTGGCGACCCGCCGTCCGGGGATGCCGGCGGGCGCTCCGCGGGGCGGCCGACCACCTCGTTGAACTTGTCGAAGAAATCGGCCGCGAGCTTCTTCGCTGCCCCGTCGACCAGGCGCGAGCCGATCTGCGCGAGCTTCCCGCCTACGTTCGCCGTCACATCGTAGGAAAGCCTCGTATGCGGCCCTTCGTCCGCAAGCTTCACTTTCGCCGAGCCTTTGCCGAATCCCGCCGCCCCGCCCTGGCCTTCGAAGTGGATGGAATAGGACTCGGGAGGGTTCACGTCCGAGAGCGCGAGCTTTCCCTTGAACTTCGCGGCGACGGGCCCGACCCGGGCGGTCATCAGCACTTCGTACTTCCCGTCGCTGATCGCGGTGATCGACTCGCAGCCGGGAATGCAGGACTTGAGGACCTCCGGGTCGTTGAGCGCCGCCCAGGTGCGATTCCGGTCGGCGGTGACCAGCTGCTCGCCATGCATCTCCATGCTTTCCCTCCTTGGCTAGACGACGCGCAACGTCGCGCTGCGCGATTCGATGGCGCGAACCAGGCTCATCGGCGCCAGCACCGAAGTCTTCGGATTGTCCGGCAGCGTGCGGCCCTCCACGGTGACGTCGATCATGCCGAATGCCCCGCTCGCCTGGATGCGGTGGCGGTTGCCCTTGGCGGCGGGATCGGCGGTGAGCACCACCTGGGTGCCCTCGAACCCGCAGCCGGCGAGCGCGACCGCAGCGGCGACGTTGGCGTTTTGCGGAAACAGGCGCGCCGCGTCGCGGGCATTGCCGGTGAAGAACTCCGTCGCCCGCTCGAGCCTGGCAAGGTCGTCGAGCGTTTCGGCGTGCGTGCCGCGCCAAGCCTGCACCGCCTTTACCGACGTGTAGCGCACTTCATCCAGGCCTGCGTAGCGCGCCGAGGCGAGCGCGTCCAGGCCGCCGAGCGCGCCGGAAGGCAGAAGGATTTGCGCGTGGCCGCGCTCCGCCGCCTCGCGCAGCGCCCGCTCCAGCGCTGCATCGGAGAGCGCACCGACCGACGCGACCAGGAGGTCCACGCCCGCCTGGAGCACCGCTGTGCCGTGCGCGCGCAAGGCGCCGTGGCCGCCGCATTCGACGAAGAGGCCCGGCCTGGCCGACAGCGCTTCCGCGACGGTGGTGAAGACAGGCGCCGGCTGCTCTGCGCGGGCCGCGTCGGCAAAGTCGGGCAGCGTCACCACCGCCGCGATGCGGGCGGCATCGCCCTTCTGCAGGAGGCGGTCGAGCGTGCGGCCGATGGCGCCGTAGCCGATGATGGCGACGCGTTCCATCAGCCGCCGGCGCGCACGAATGCGACGATCTCGCGTCCGAGCCGCTCGTCAGCCGTGTTCAGCGACGCAATGAGCGACGTGTGGTTGTGCCCGTCGAGCCGCACGAAGCGCCCCGCGCGGCCGCGCGCGCGCGCCAGGCGGTGGTAGAGCTCCGCGCAATGCACGTCGAGGAACGGGTTCTCGAACTCCGCGATGGCGATTAGGGTCGGCGGGCTCGTCGGGCCGACGAGGTTCACCTGCGAGGCCCTCTCGAGGGCCTCGGCATCGACGCCGTAGTACGCCGCGACCTTGCGCGCGTTCGGATTGCCGGGCCACATCTCCGCGCGCACCCGCCCGCTGACGACGATATGCCCCGCGATCGGATCGCCGGAACCGTAGGCGTACGAGCCGGTGTGCGCGGCACCCGCCGAGTGTCCCATGAGGAACAGCCTGCGTGCATCGCCGCCGAAGCCGGCCACGTTGCCGCGCGCCCAGCTCACCGCCTGCCCGACATCGTCGGTGCCGCTCGGATACTTGTGCTCCGGGGCGAGGCGGTACTCGACGTTCAGGCCGAGGATGCGGTGGCGCGCCAGGTAGTAGAGGACGTTGGAATAGATCTCCGGCGAGCGGTCCTTCTCGCCATCGACGAACGCGCCGCCGTGGAAGAACAGCACCACCGGCGCGCCGCTCGCGCCGGCCGGCCGGTAGATGTCGAGCACCTGGCGCGCATGCGTGCCGTACGCGACGTCGCGCGTGACCTCGACGCCGTCCTTCGGCGCGCGGGCGAGCACCGGCGTGAAGGCCTCGATCATGCGCCGCACGTGGCCGGGAACATTGGCGCCCCAGCGGGGGCCGAGCTCGGCCATCTCGGCGAGCACCGCTTCCGGAATGGCGGGCAGCGTCAAGCGTCGAAGCGCAGCCCGGTGAACTTGACCTGCGAGAGCTCCTCGATCGCGTAGCGCACGCCCTCGCGCCCGAAGCCGGAGGACTTGGCGCCGCCGAAGGGATAGATGTCCAGGCGGAAGCGGCTCGCCTCGTTCACCCAGACGGCGCCGACGTCGAAGTCCTGCGAGAAGCGCATCGCCCACTTCAGGCTGCGGGTGAACACCGCGCCCTGCAGGCCGAACGGCGAGTCGTTGGCGGCCGCGAGGGCCGCCTCCGGCCCGTCGGCACGCTCGACGACCGCCAGCGGGCCGAACGCCTCCTCGCACCAGAGCCGCGAAGTGCGCGGCGCGTCGACGATGATGCCCGGGCTTACCGTGCAGTCCTTGCGCTGCGGCGCGAGCGCGAGGCGGCCGCCGCGGCGCACCGCGTCCTCGGCCATCTCCATCACGCGCCTCGCCGCCGCGAGCGAGACCATCGGGCCCACGTCGGTGTCCGGCGCCGCAGGATCGCCCACCCTGAGCAGCTTGGCCGCCGCGACGAACGCGGCGACGAACGCGTCGTACACCGGCGCCTCGACGATCACGCGCTGGGCCGAGACGCACTGCTGCCCGCTCGCCTCGAATGCGGCGGCGGCGATGCGCTTCGCCGCATCGGCGACGTCGGCATCGGCGAGCACCACGTTCGCCGAGTTGGCGCCCAGCTCGGCGACGAATTTCTTCGCGCCGGCGGCGCGCACGAGCGCCTCGCCGGCGGCGCTGCCGCCGGTGAAGCTCACCGCCATGACCCGCCGGTGCGCGACGAGCGCCGCGGCGCCCGCCTTGTCGCCCGTCACCACCGTGAAGAGGCCGGCCGGAAGCCCGGCGTCCGCGAATGCCTGCGCGACGCGCTGCGCGGCGCGCGTCCCCGCGGGGTGCGGCTTGACGACGACCGCGTTGCCGGCGGCGAGCGCCGGGGCGACCTTCTGCACGAGCAGGTTGATCGGCGCATTGAACGGCGTGATCGCCGCGACGACGCCGTAGGGCACCCGGCGGGTGAAGCCGAAGCGCCCGGCGCCCGCGGCAACGGCGTCGAGCGGCAGCGTCTCGCCGCCGATGCGCAGCGCCTCGGCGGCGCAGGCGCGGATGAACTCCGCCGAGCGGCCGGCTTCCGCGGCCGCCAGGCGGCGCGGCTTGCCGATGTCGCGGATGAGCAGCCCCACGAGCTCCTCCGAGGCGGCCGCGACGGCGTCCGCGGCGGCGCGCAGGCGTTGCGCACGCTCGGCCGCGGTGGCGCCGCGGTGGGCGAGGAACGCCGCCTGCGCGGCCTCGACCGCGGCGTCGATGCGCGCCGCGGACGTTTCCTCGAGCTGGGCGTAGACCGACAGGTCGACCGGCGAGACGAGATCCATGCGCGCCATTATTGTCCAGTCATTCAAGTGGTACAAGGGGCACGCGGCCGCCAACCTTTATTGACTAGACAGTCTAGTTGCAGGAAACTGCCGCGCATGACCCCCACCGCCCGACACCCCCGCCCCGCCGACCTCGCCACCCTTTCCCTCGAGGAGATCGCCCAGCGCTACGTCGCGCGCTTCCGCGACCGCAAGGCCGACTGGGCGGCCTTCGAGGACGCGAAGATGGAGGGCTACAAGCGCGCCCAGCATCGCTTCATCGGCGCCGGCGGCTCGGGCAAGCACGGCGAGGCGGCCTTCATCCCGCCGCGCGGCTTCACGCTCAGCATCATGTACGTGGAGCCCGGCCAGGGCAACGCAGCGCACACGCACGAGGTCGAGGAAGTGTTCTTCGTGCTGCAGGGCTTCCTCACCGCCTTCATCCAGGACGAGTCCGGCCGCCGGCTCGACGTACGCCTCGGGCCGTGGGAGTGCATCGCCTGCCCGCCGGGGGTGATCCACGGCTACGTCAACGAGAGCCTCGAGCCGGTCTATTTCCAGGTGATGCTCGGCCGCGCGAAGCCCGAGACCATGGGCTACGCCGACGAGGAGCTCTACAAGCGGCGCGACGCGCACCTCAAGTGATTACAAGCCCTTGAGCGCCTGCTCGTAGCAGGACAGCTCCAGGTACTTCTCCGGCGCGGGCGGCACGCCGCCCCACTGCCCCTCGACCTCGGCGCGCAGCTTCAGCACGTTCTGCAGGCCCTCGCGGTCCAGCGCTGCATCCTTCGCGAAGCCGCCCGGCGCGGTGGCGATCGCATGCGCGTCGCGAGCAACGGATGCTTCGATTTTCAGTCTTTCAGAGAGCAGCTTGATGGCGTAGTCCGGATTCGCCAGGGCATAGCGCAGCCCCTCCACGTAGGCCTGGAGGTAGCGCACGAGGAGATCTGCGTTGGCGCGGCCCCAGGGGCGCATGACGAAGCAGGCGGTCGCGAGGTACGGGCCGATGAACGAGGTGGCCTCGCCGAGGTTGCGCAGGCCGGCGCGCCCGGCCATGACGCGGAACGGCAGGTTCATGATCGTCGCCGCGGCGCTGCGATCCTCCTTCATGGCGGCGAGGCGCAGCGGCGTTGCGCCGATGGACCGTCCCTCGTAATCGGCGCGCTGCAGTCCGTGCAGGGCGAGCACCTTGTACATCACCAGCGCGAAGGCGGTGTTCGGCGCGTCCACCAGGACCTTGCGCCCGCGCAGCGCCGGGATCCCCTCGACGCCGGGCTGGGCGATGATCGCGTTCCAGCCGCTGTCGCCTCCCGCCACGACGGCGATGTCCTTGCCCGCCAGCTCGGCCATGGCGATGGCGTTGTCGACCGCCGTGTGCGCGACGTCGTAGGTTCCGGCGGCGAGGCCGTCGCGCAGCGTCCACGAGTTCGGGGTGAACGCGAGCCCGAGCTCGATGCCGCGCGCCGCGAAGGTGCCCCGTTCCTGCGCGGCGAAGATCGGCAGGTTCTGGACGCCCTCGAAGACGACTACGCGGATCTTTTGTGGATGAGCTGCCAAATCTTGTACGGCGAGAGCGGAAGCTCGCGCGGCTCGACGCCCAGGGATGAAAGCGCCGCGGCGACCGCGTTGGCCACCACGCCGCCGACCGGCACGATGCCGCCCTCGCCGCCGCCCTTCACGCCGAGCGGGTTGTGCGGCGCCGGCGAATTCTCCAGGGTGACCGCCTTGATGTTCGGGAAGTCGCTCGCGGTGGGCATCAGGTAGTCGGCGAGCGAGGCGGTGAGGAACTGGCCCTGCTCGTCGTACACCATGTTCTCGAGGAACGTGCCGCCCAGGCCCTGCACCGCGCCGCCGATCGCCTGTCCCTTGCACAGGAGCGGGTTGACGATGCGCCCGACGTCCTCGATCGTCACGTACTCGAGGAGCTTCACGTACCCCGTGCGCGGATCGACCGTGACATGCGCCGCGGCGGCTCCATAGGCGTACGTGTGATGGTGGTTCTTGAACTCTCCTTCGGCTTCGATGAGCTCGCCGTTGGCGCCGTCCAGCGTCTTGCCGGCTGCCGCGAGCTTCGCCTTCAGGTTCTTCGCCGCATCCAGGATCGCGGAGCCGCCCATGACCGTCGAGCGCGAGTGGTAGGAGCCGAAGCCTTCCTTGAGGTAGGGCGTCGAGCCGTGGAAGATGCGCAGGCGCGCCATCGGCACCTCCAGCGCATCGGCCGCGATCTGCAGCAGCACCGTCTCGAGCCCCTGGCCGACGTTCGTCGAGCCGACGTACACCGTGATGCCGCCGTCCCGCTCGAGCACCACCTTGGCGGTTTCCTTCGGGCCCGCGGCGCCGCCTTCGATGAAGCAGCCGATCCCCAGGCCGTGGTACACGCCGTCGACGAGCTTGCCGTTCAGCGCAAGCTTGTCCTTCCAGCCGATCTCGGCCAGGCACCGGTCCAGCGTAATGTTGTAGTCGCCGCTGTCGAGCGCCTCGCTTTTCTCCACGGGCCGCAGCGTCGCGAGCGGGTAGGGCATCTGGTCCTTGCGCACCAGGTTCCTGCGCCGGAACTCGACCCGGTCGATCCCGAGGTCCTTCGCCGCCATGTCGAACAGGCGCTCGCGGAAGAAGTCGGCCTCGAAGCGGCCCGGCCCGCGGTAGGTGCCGATGGGGGTCTTGTTCGTCATCATCATCGACGCCCGGGCGTCGATGTTCGGGATGTCGTACGGGCCCGAGAGGAACTGCGCCACGTTCCTCGGCACCACCGCCGCGGAGGTGCGCGCGTAGGCGCCCATGTCGACCCACGATTCGGACAGGAGCGCGAGGATCCTGCCGTCCTTGTCGCAGCGGATCTCCACCTCCACGTCGATCTCGCGCGAGTGGTTCGACGCCAGCAGGTTCTCGCGCCGGTCTTCGGTCCACTTCACCGGGCGGTTGACGCGCCGCGCCGCGAACGGAATGAGGAAATCCTCGGGATAGAACTCGCCGCGCACGCCGAAGCCGCCGCCGACGTCCGGCTCGAGCATCTCGATGCACTCCTCGGGGAGGTCCATGCACTTCGCCAGGACGCGGCGCGTGTTGTACGGGACCTTCGCGGCGCCGGAGACGGTCATCTTCGTCGCCGCGCCGTCCCAGGCGGCGAGCAGCCCGCGCGGCTCCATCGTCACCGCCGAGTGGCGCTGGACGCGCAGCTTCTCCTTGCGGGCGTAAGGCGCCCGCACCGCCTTCGCATCGCCCTTCGACGCCGTGTACGTCATCGCCACGTTGGAATGGCCCTCGTGCAGCCGCACCTTGTCCTCGCGCGAGGCGCGCCAGTCGGCGACCGGGTCGAGCGGCTCGATGTCGAGCTCGATCGCCTCGAGCGCATCCTCGGCGAGCGCGAGGCTCTCGGCCACGACCACCGCGATCGGCTCGCCGACATAGCGCACGCGCTCCTGCGCGATGACGGGCTGCTCGTAGGGCACCAGCTCCGGCATCGGGGCGAGGCGCAGCGGCGTGGTCGGGACCTTGCCGTTCGAGCGCTCGGCGACGTCCTGCGCCGTGATCACCGCATGCACGCCCGGCATCGCGCGTGCGGCGGCGGTGTCGAGGCCGCGGATGCGCCCGTGCGGCACCGCGCTGCGAAGGATCGCCGCGTGGAGCATGCCCTCGCGCGCCTGGTCATCCACGTAGGAGCCCCGGCCGCGCAGCAGGCGCTGGTCCTCGATGCGCTCGACCGGCTTGCCGACGTTCATGCCGGCTCCTTTTTCTTCTGGTACGCCATGCGCGCGTCGTACACCGCCTCGACGATGGAGACGTAGCCGGTGCAGCGGCACAGGTTGCCCGACAGCATCTCGCGGATGCGCTCCCGGTCCGCGTGCGGCTCGTCGGTGAGCAGCGCGTGCGCGGTGGTGAGCATGCCCGGCGTGCAGAAGCCGCACTGCAGCGCGTGGTGCTTCTTGAACGAAGCCTGAAGAGGGCTCAGGTCATCGCCCTGCGCGAGCCCCTCGATGGTCGTGATGCGCGCCCCTTCCGCCTGCGCGGCGAGGGTCAGGCAGGAGCGCACCGCCTCGCCGTCGATGATCACGGTGCAGGCGCCGCACACGCCGTGCTCGCAGCCGACGTGCGTGCCGGTGGCGCGCAGGTGGTGGCGCAGGCAGTCGGCGAGCGAGGTGCGCTCGGGCACCTCCGCGTTCACCAGCTTGCCGTTCAGCTCGAATTTGACTTTCATTGCTTGGTCCAGGCCTATCGGGATGCGTGAGTCAGGACGCGCTCGAGGAGCGTCCCGGCGAGCGACGCGCGGTACTCGGCGCTCGCATGAAGATCCTCCGGCGGTTCGACCGAAGCGGCGAGGGCTTTCGCCGCCGCGGCGATGACCTTGGCATCGACGCGCCGCCCGTTCAGCTCGGCCTCGGCGGCCGCGACGCGGTGCGGCAGCGCGCAGGCGCCGATCACGCCGACGTGCGCATTGGCCGCGAGCCCCTGCGCGTCGACGTCGTAGTAGGCCGCGACGCCCGCAACGGCGAAATCGCCGCGCCGCCGCGCGAACTCCTGGAAACCCCAGCGCCGGTCCGGCGCCCAGGGCGCGAGCTTCACCTCGACCAGGAGCTCGTCGGGGGCGAGCGCCGTGGAAAGCGGCCCGAGGAAGAAGTCGGCCGCACGGATGACGCGCTTGCCGCCGGGGCCGATCGCGGTCATCTCGGCGTCGCAGGTCGCGGCAATGCCCGGCATCTCGGCGGCCGGATCGGCGTGCGCGACGCTGCCGCCGACGGTGCCGCGGTTGCGGATCTGGTAGTGGGCGGTATGCGCGATCGCGGCCTGCAGGAGCGGATGCGCGCTCTTCAGGCGCGCGTCCATCTCGATGTCCCGCCAGCGCACGCGCGCGCCGAGCCGAACGCCGTCGGCGCCGAGCGAGATCCCCTGCAGCTCCTTCAGCTTTTTCAGGTCGACCAGCAGGCTCGGCGCGGCAAGCCGGAACGCCATCATGGGAAGCAGGCTCTGCCCGCCGGCGATCGGCTTGGCCGTGCCGTCGGCGGCCGCGAGCAGCTTCACCGCCTCCGCCACGGAATCCGGGGCGGCGTAGCGGAAATCCGGAAATTTCATCGCTCTATTCGGGCTTGATGTTGGCCGTCTTCACCACGTGCGTCCAGCGTGCGATGTCGCTGCGCTGGAAGGCGGCCAGCTCTTCGGGCGTCGAGCCGATCGGGGTGGTGCCGAGGCCCTTCAGGCGATCCCGCAGGTCGGTCTGGGTGACCGCCTTGTGGATCTCCTGCGAGAGCTTTTGTGTCACCTCCGGCGCCATGCCGGCCGGGCCGAAGATCGCGTACTAGGAGGTCACCTCGAAGCCCGGATAGCCCGCCTCCGCGACGGTCGGCAGGTCGATGCCCGGCACGCGCTTCCCCGTCGCGGTGGCAATCGCCTTCAGCTTGCCGGACTTGATGTGGGGCTCGGCGGCCGTGTACTCGACCGAGATGAAGTCGATGTTGCCCCCGATCAGGTCGGCGAGCGCCGGGCCCGAGCCCTTGTAGGGCACATGCACCGCGTCGATGCCGGTGATCGCCCTGAAGAGCTCGGCGGCGAGGTGGTGGGGCGAGCCGTTGCCGGCCGAGCCGAAGTTGAGCGATTTCGACTTGCCGAGCTTCACGAGGTCCTGCACCGAGCCGATCGGCCCGCCCGCCCTGACGACGAGCGCGTGCGGGATGGTGCCGACGAGGCTGATCGGCGTGAAGTCCTTCAGCGCGTCGTACGGCAGGCTCTTCGGGTTGAAGGCCGGGTTGATGCCGTGGGTGGTGGTAGCGCCG
>CBDDRX010000075.1:0-5522 GCA_965233165.1 uncultured bacterium
GACGGTCTTCCAGCCCATCTCGGCGAACAGCGCGATCGCCGGCTGCTCGACGAGCCCGTCCTCGCTGTATCCCCCTCCCATCGGGCCAGTGTAGCCGGGCGGGCTCACCGCAGGACGTAGCGCCCGTTCTTGAGCGTGCCGACCCGCTTGACGAGCTTCGCCTTCATGAGCGGCCGGATCAGGTCCATCGCCCCCTGCTTGGAGACGGCGAGGCCGTCCCAGATCTCGCGCGGGGTCAGGCTGCCCTTCGCGCGCAGGAGCTGCAGGAGCTGTTCCTGCTTCGGCCGCAGCACAAGGCGCACCCCGCTCCCGGCCACCGCGAACTGCTGGATGCGCCGCCAGACCCGATCGAGCGTCTGCTCGAGCCCCTCCGCGCAGTACTCGAGCCAGGCAGTCAGGCCCTCGTCCCCCGCCTGCACCGCGGCGAGCGCCGCGTAGTACCGCGGCCGGTCCTCCCAGAAATACTCGTCCACCGAGAAGATATGGTGCGTATCGAACCCGCGCCGGTAGAGCTCCCAGAGCGCGAGCGCGCGCCCGGTGCGGCCGTTGCCGTCGGCGAAAGGGTGGATCGCCTCGAAGCGGTAGTGCACGATCGCCGAGCTCAGCACCGGCGAAAGCGCCGGCGCCTCGTCGTTCCACCAGTCGAGCAGCTCGCGCACGAGCCCCGGCACCGCGCCGTACGGCGGCGCCACGTACCCGCCGACCTTCACCCCCATTGCACGCCAGCGCCCGGCATCCCCCTGCTCCATCACCTCGCCCGCGACGATCCGGTGCAGGCGCAGCACGTCCTCCGGCTCGATCCGCTTCTTCGCCGCCTGCTTCTCGATGTGCCTCAGCGCCGCGAAATAATTGACTACCTCCCGCCGCGCCTTCGCCGGCACCGCCAGCGCCTCGCCCGCCTCCACCGCGCGTACCTGCTCGAGCGTCAGCGGATTTCCCTCTATCGCCGTCGACGAATGCGCGTTGCGCGCCCTCGTGTCCTTCTGCAGCGCCGGGATCCACGCCACCTGCACCGCCGCGCCCTGGATCCTCTCCCTCAGCGCCGCCACCGCCTCCACCCGCCCCAGCAGCGCCGGCGTGATCTCGAACCGCGGCCGATACCCCATGCCGCGGATCCTAAGCCTTCAGTCAAGTATCGGTCAAGTTATCTGTCAAGCGAACGTGTTTGGCGAAGCAACCACTACTCACACTTAGTGTGCCCCTCCAATGTCGGCGATGACCTGAGTCGAGCATCGCAGACGCTCGTAGCGCGTCACGTTCACGTCACGTTTCGATCTGGGTGTTCAGAGCAAGGATTTCTTCGACCTGCACCACCTCGCGAGCCACTTCGAGTTCGACCGGGTGACGCTGGCGGAGGCGGTGAAGCGCACTTTCCAGCGTCGCGGCACCCCAATACTGACGAGGATTCTCGCTTCCTTGCAAATCCGGAGCGCCACTCCATAAATGCGAGGTAAATGGGTCCCGCCTTCGCGGGAGCGACAGCGGCGGTGCGCGGTGCCTGAAATCGGGCTCCGTCCCCGAATTAGGGATCTAGCTGTGTAAAGCCGACAGGTTGTTCACGGACAGGCCGTGGCGACGTCTTTGGCGGCGAGCGAGGCGAGGACGATGTCCATGTCTTCCACTTCCAGTGCGAGGCATTGCCAGCCCAGGCGCGTCTCGGGGGCGCGAGCCGGGATGGGCTTGGGCGAGAAGCTCGATGTGGTCGATGCGCTTGAACATCCGGGGAGTATAGGCGCGCGGGCATGAGAAGATCGAGCGCATGAAACGCGCGTTCCTGATTGCCTTTTCGCTTTCGCTTGCCGGCGCGGCGCTCGCGCAGGCGCCGCACACGCACCAGCACAGCTTCAGCGATGCCGAGCGCTGGTCGCATGTCTTCGACGATCCGAAGCGCGACGAATGGCAGAAGCCGCACGAGGTCATCCAGGCGCTGAAGCTGAAGCCCGACGCGGTGGTCGCCGACCTGGGCGCGGGCACCGGCTACTTCGCCGTCCGCCTCGCCAACATGGTGCCGAAGGGTCGCGTCTACGGGGTCGACGTCGAGCCGGACATGGTGAAGTACCTCGCCGAGCGCGCGAAGCGCGAGAAGCGCGGCAACCTCATTGCGCTCGCCGGCGCGCCGGACGATCCGAAGCTCCCCGAGAAGGCCGACCTCATCCTGCTGGTGGACGTCTATCACCACATCGAGGACCGGGAGCGCTATTTCCGCAACCTGCAGGCCTCGCTCGAGCCGGGCGGGCGCATCGCGATCATCGACTTCCGGATGGACTCGCCCGAAGGGCCGCCGAAGGCGGCGCGCATCGCGCCGGAGAAGGTGGTCGCCGAGCTGAAAGCTGCCGGCTACTCGGTCGCCACGCGGCACGAGTTCCTGCCCAACCAGTACTTCCTGGTGTTCCAGCCTCAGTAGGTCGGGGGGCCGGCGACGAAGACCTGGTACATCCAGACGAGAAAGCCCCAGCCGCTGACGATGAGGACGGCGGCGATGGGGGCCATGAAGAGGGTGAAGAAGAGCCAGGTGCGGAACTCTTCGGTCTTGCGCTGCGCGGGATTTTCCTGTTCAGTCATTGGCCGGCCATGTCGGGAAGTTTGTGGGCGACGCCCTTGTGGCAGTCGATGCAGGTCTTGCCGCCTTCGGCGATCTTGGCGGCGAGCGCGGTGGAGTGGGCGTCGGCGCCGCGCTTTGACTGGCGGGTGAAGTCCATGGCCTCGAACTCGTGGCAGTTGCGGCATTCGCGCGAGTCGTTCGCCTTCATGCGCTCCCACTCGCGGCCGGCGAGCTCCTTCCGCTTGGCGAGGAACTTCTCGCGGGTGCTGATGGTGCCGAACATCCAGCCCCAGACTTCCTTCGAGGCCTGCATCTTGCGCGCCATCTTGTAGGTCCACTCGTGCGGGACGTGGCAGTCGGAGCACACGGCGCGCACGCCGGAGCGGTTGGTGAAGTGGATGGTGGGCTGGATCTCCTGGTACACGTTGTCGCGCATCTCGTGGCAGGAGACGCAGAATTTCTCGGTGTTGGTGAATTCCATGGCGGTGTTGAAGCCGCCCCAGAAAAGGACGCCGCCGATGAAGCCGCCGATGGTGTGGAAGCCGAGGGAGTAGTAGGCGCTCGGCC
The DNA here is from genome assembly GCA_965233165.1 of uncultured bacterium. GTDB lineage: Bacteria > Pseudomonadota > Gammaproteobacteria > Burkholderiales > SG8-39 > SCGC-AG-212-J23. The sequence continues at coordinate 3,110 of CBDDRX010000075.1, forward strand.
GCGTCAGCGTGCGCCAGTACCTTCGCAGGAGGTCGCGCATCTACTTCTTCGAATCTTTCCGGATGATCGCGTCGACGTCGCGGAAGGTGTTCTTCACCGCCGGCTGCGCCTGCATCTGCACGACGTGGCACTGCTCGCAGAAGTAGCGCCGCGGCGAGACGTCGGCGAGGAAGTTGCCGTCGCGGTCGATGTAGTGGGTGAGGCTGATCGGCGTCGCCTGCGTATCGCTCGCGCGCGTGCGGGCGTGGCAGGTCATGCACTTGTTGGCGAAGCGGTCGACCTGGTAGTTGTCGGTCTTGTGCGGGATGGTCGGCGGCTGCATCGCGTAGGAGCGCGTGCGCTTCTTGTCGTTGTTCTCCGCGTTGACCATGGGCGGCGTCTTGCCCATGGATTCGACCGCGCTGCCGCGCAGGGGGTCGTGGGCGGGCTGGGCATGAACGCTTCCCACGAAGAAGACAAGCATCAAGAGACGGAAAGCGTTCATACCTTCACCACCTTGCAGGCGCATTTCTTGAAGTCGGTCTGCAGCGAGATCGGGTCGGTGGCGTCGAGGGTGACCTTGTTGATGAGCTGGCTCGCGTCGAACCAGGGGACGTAGGCGACGCCCTTCGGCATCTTGTTCCTGCCGCGGGTCTCGACGCGGCTGCGCATGGCGCCGCGCCGGGAGGCGATCTCGACCTCGTCGCCGCGGCGCACGCCGAGGGCCTTCGCGTCCTCGGGGTGCAGGTAGACGACCGCGTTCGGGAATGCGAGGTGCAGCTCCGGCACGCGGCGGGTCATCGAGCCGGAGTACCAGTGCTCGAGCACGCGGCCGGTGACGAGCCACAGCGGGTAGTCCTTGTCGGGCGACTCGGCGGCCGGCTCGTAGGGGAGCGCGTAGATGTAGGCCTTGTTGTCCGGGTTGCCGTAGAACTGGAAGCCGGTGCCCTTCTTCACGTAGGGGTCGTGGCCTTCGCTGAAGCGCCACTTCGTTTCCTTGCCGTCCACGACCGGCCAGCGCAGGCCGCGCACCTTGTGGTAGGTGTCGAAAGGCGCGAGGTCGTGGCCGTGGCCGTCGCCGAACCTGCGGTACTCCTCGAAGAGACCCTTGTGGACGTAGAAGCCGAAGTGCTTCGCCTCGAAGTTCGCATACTCGGGATTGAGCTGGGAGTTCGGAAAATCCTTGATGGAGTTCAGGAAGAGGACGTCGTAGAGCGTCTTGCCCTTGTACTCGGGCTTCTTCGCAAGGAGCTCGGCGGGCCACACCTCCTCCATCTTGAAGCGCTTCGAGAATTCCATGATCTGCCAGAGGTCGGTGCGCGCCTGCCCGGGGGCGTCGACGAGCTGCTGCCAGAACTGGGTGCGCCGCTCGGCGTTGCCGAACGCGCCCTCCTTCTCCACCCACATCGCGCTCGGCAGGATCAGGTCCGCGCCGGCGGTGGTGACGGTCGGGTACACGTCGGAGACGACGACGAAGTTCTCCGGGTTGCGGAAACCCGGCCAGGTCTCGTTCGCCGAGTTGGCGCCGGCCTGCACGTTGTTCGTGGTCTGCGTCCAGTAGCAGTTGAGCTGGCCGTCCTTGAGCATCCGGCTCTGCAGCACGGCGTGGAAGCCGGGCTTCTCCGGGATCGTGCCCGGCGGCAGCTTCCAGATCTCCTCGGTCTTCGCGCGGTGCTTCGGGTTCATCACCACCATGTCGGCGGGCAGGCGGTGCGTGAAGACGCCGACCTCGCGCGCGGTGCCGCACGCCGAGGGCTGGCCGGTGAGCGAGAACGGGCTGTTGCCCGGCGTGGCGATCTTCCCGGTGAGGAGATGGATGTTGTAGACCATGTGGTTCGCCCACACGCCGCGCGTGTGCTGGTTGAACCCCATGGTCCAGAACGACATCACCTTCTTCTTCGGGTCGGCGTAGAGCTGCGCGAGCTTCTCCAGCCGGTCGGCCGGGACGCCGGAGAGCTTCGACGCGTACTTCACGTCGTACTTCGAAACGAACTTCGCGAACTCGTCGAACGTGATCGGCTTCGAGCCGCCGGCGTCGGCGGCGTTCTTCGCCGCCTTCTGCAGCGGGTGGTCCGGGCGCAGGCCGTAGCCGATGTCGGTGTTGCCCATCTTGAAGGCGACGTGCTTGGATACGAAATCCTTGTTTACCGCCCCCTTCTGGATGATGTAGTTCGCGATGTAGTTGAGGATCGCGAGGTCGGTCTGCGGCGTGAAGGTGAGCGTGAGGTCGGCGAGGTCGTAGCTGCGGTGCTCGAAGGTCGAGAGCACGGCCACCTGCACGTGCGGGTACGCGAGGCGCCGGTCGGTGACGCGCTGCCAGAGGATCGGGTGCATCTCCGCCATGTTCGAGCCCCACAGCACGAAGGCATCGGCGTGCTCGATGTCGTCGTAGCAGCCCATCGGCTCGTCGATGCCGAAGGTGCGCATGAACGCC
>CBDDRX010000076.1:0-50028 GCA_965233165.1 uncultured bacterium
GCAGCTCGGCGGCAAGGTCGAGGCGGGGAAGGTGCGCGAGTTCGGCTATGCCGAGGTGCGCGCCCGCGGCCACACGAAGCTCCTCGACGGCATCGAGGACCTGCGCACCCCGGAAGGCCACGGGATGCTCAAGGTCTGGATGAGCCACGGCGACAAGGTCTCGGCGCTCCCGCCCGGGTTCAAGCTCATGGCGTCGACCGAGGCCTGCGCGATCGCCGGCATGGCGGACGAGGCACGGCGGTTCTATGGCGTGCAGTTCCACCCCGAGGTGACGCACACGCTCCAGGGCACGAAGCTCCTGCACCGCTTCGTGCGCGACATCTGCGGCTGCCGCGGCGACTGGAGCATGCCGGACTATGTCCCGGAAGCCGTTCAAAGAATAAAGCAGCAGGTCGGTAAAGAGGAGGTCATCCTCGGCCTCTCGGGCGGCGTGGATTCCTCGGTTGCCGCGGCGCTCATCCACCGGGCGATCGGCGACCAGCTGACCTGCGTCTTCGTCGACCACGGCCTGCTACGCCTGGACGAGGCGAAGCAGGTCATGGAGACCTTCGCCGCGCACAAGCACATGAAGGTCATCCATGTGGACGCGGGCGACACGTTCCTCTCGGCGCTCGAGGGCGTCGCCGATCCGGAGCAGAAGCGCAAGGTCATCGGCAAGCTGTTCGTCGACGTCTTCCAGGAGAAGGCGAGGCAGATCGCCGGCGCGAAGTGGCTCGCCCAGGGCACGATCTACCCGGACGTCATCGAGTCGGCCGGCGCCAAGACGAAGAAGGCGAAGACCATCAAGTCGCACCACAATGTGGGCGGCCTTCCCGAGACGCTTCACCTGAAGCTGCTCGAGCCGCTGCGCGAGCTGTTCAAGGACGAGGTGCGCGAGCTGGGCACCGTGCTCGGCCTGCCGCGCGAGATGGTGTACCGCCATCCATTCCCCGGCCCGGGACTCGGCGTGCGCATCCTCGGCGAAGTGCGCAAGGAGTACGTGCAACTCTTGCAGCGGGCAGACGACATTTTTATCCAGGAGCTGCGAAACTCCGGCTGGTATGACCGGACGGCGCAGGCATTCACCGTCTTCCTACCGGTCAAGTCGGTCGGGGTAATGGGCGACGGGCGCACCTACGAGCACGTGGTGGCGCTGCGTGCAGTGCAGACCACCGACTTCATGACTGCCGACTGGGCGCCGCTGCCGCACGAGCTGCTGGCCAAGGTATCGGGGCGCATCATCAACGAGGTACGCGGCATCAATCGCGTGACCTACGACATCTCCTCGAAGCCGCCCGCCACCATCGAGTGGGAGTAGGGTGGGCCGACGGTCCTCCGTGCGATAAGATTCCTGCATGGACCGAGCCGCCGAGCGTCGCAGGGAAATTGCAGCCGCCGTCGCCGATATCCGCGACATCGAGAGGCGCGAGGGCGTGAACCGCGCCGCATTGGAGAAGATCAAGGCGCGCCTGATCCGGCTCGCCGCGCGCAGCGACCTTTTCGACCCGAGCGACTATCCGCCGCCTGAGGCCGGGCAGAAGCTGCGCTCCTGCCTGTACCGCCTGTCGGAGGACGCGGACCACCGCTTCGCGCTCTACGCCAACGCGTCCCTCGGCGGCTACGGCACGCCGGCGCACAACCACACCACCTGGGCAGTGATCGTCGGCGTCACCGGCGAGGAGCTGAACAAGTTCTACGACCGGGCCGACGGCGGCGTACGCGAGAAGGGCCGCGACGTGGTGCGCCAGGGCACCGGCGTGGCGTTCCTCCCGGAGGACCTGCACTCGATCCACATCGAGGCGCCGCTGCTGAACTTCCACATGTACGGCCTTGGACTCGAGCAGCTGCATGGGCGCGAGTTCTACAAGGAGAAAGAGCGCTGCTGGGACGTGTTCCCCGCGCACTCCGACATCCGCGACGCCCGGACATGACCCCGGCGGCGCTGCGTGCGCGCCTGCTCGGCACGGCCGAGTTCGCCCTGCTCGACGTGCGCGAGCAGGGCGTGCACTACCGGGGCCACCCGTTCTTCGCCTGCTCGCTGCCGCTGTCGAAGCTGGAGCTGATGGCGCTGGACCTGGTGCCGAGGAAGAGCGCGCCGCTCGTGCTGCTCGATGGCGGCGCCGAGGGTCTTGCCGAGCGCGCCCGGGCGAAGCTCGCGAGCCTCGGGTACACGGACATCCACATACTCGAGGGAGGCTGCGCCGCGTGGCAGGCCACGGGCGGGGAGTTGTTCAGCGGCGTCAACGTGCCCTCGAAAGCCTTTGGCGAGTTCGTCGAGCACCACTACGGCACGCCGCGCATCCCGCCGCAGGAGCTGCAGGCCCTCAAGGACTCCGGCAGGAAGGTCGTGATCCTCGATTCACGGCCCTGGGAGGAGTACCACCGCATGAACATCCCCGGCGGCATCGACGTGCCGGGGGCGGAGCTCGTCTACCGCGCGCCCGATCTTGCGCCGGATGCGGATACGCTGGTGGTGGTGAACTGCGCCGGACGCACGCGCAGCATCATCGGCTGCCAGTCGCTGAGGAACGCCGGCTGGAAGGACGTGGTCGCGCTGAAGGATGGCACCATGGGCTGGGAGCTGGCGGGGCTTGAGTGCGAGCACGGCTCGACACGCGTGGCGCCTGCGCCGACGCAAGAGGGGCGGAAGAAGGCGCGCGCGGCGGCCGACGCCGTGGCGGCGAAGTTCCGGGTGAAGTTCGCCCAGGCGCCGCAGGTGAAGGCGTGGCTGGGGGACGGCACGCGCACCACTTACCTGCTCGACGTGCGCTCGCGCGAAGAGTTCGAGGCGGGGCATCTCAGGGGTGCGCGCCATGCCCCGGGCGGGCAGGTGGTGCAGGCGATGGACGAGTTCGTTGCCGTGCGCAACTCGCGCGTGGTCCTGGTGGATCCGGAGCGCGTACGCGCGGTGATGACCGCCTCCTGGCTCAATCAGATGGGCTGGGGCGAGGCGTACGTGCTCGAACCGGGGGGCGATTGGGAAATGGAGGCGGGTCCGCGCGTCATGCCGGTTCCCGGCTTCAAGCATTGGGAGAGCGTGCACGCGCAGCAGCTCGCGCCGGACGCGGCCACGGTGGTCGACCTGTCCACCAGCCTCAGGTACCGCGGCTGGCACCTGCCTGGAGCCTGGTGGGCGGTGCGCTCGCGGCTGGCCGAGGCGCGGGGGAAGATCGGCGATGCGCCGGAAGTCGTGCTCACCTCGGAGGACGGCGGGCTCGCGCACCTCGCGGCACCCGAGGCGGCGGCGCTCTGGCCCAGCGTCAAAGTGCTCGAAGGCGGCAACCGGGCCTGGCGCGCGGCGAAGCTCGCCACCGAGTCGGGGATGACGAGGCCGACCACCGCGCTCGATGACGTCTGGTACAAGCCCTACGACCACGAGCACGAAAAGGACTACGAGAAGCACGCCCGGGCGTACCTCGACTGGGAAGTCGCGCTGGTGGAGCAGATCAAGCGCGACCCCGCCATCCGCTTCCGCACCTATGAGGAGGGCGATTGATGGGAGCCGGCGACGAGCCGTTCATGCGGCGAGCTCTGGAGCTTGCCGGCAGGGCCGCCGAGGAGGGCGAGGTGCCGGTCGGGGCGGTGCTCGTGCTGGAGGGCGCGATCGTCGGCGAGGGCTGGAATCGCCCGATCGCGGCCGCGGACCCGACCGCGCACGCCGAGATCCAGGCCCTGCGCGCCGCCGCGGCGAAGGTGAGGAACTATCGCCTGACCGGCTCGACGCTGTACGTGACGCTCGAGCCCTGCGAGATGTGCGTCGGGGCGATGTTCCACGCGCGCGTCGCGCGCGCGGTCTTCGGCGCCACCGATCCCAAGAAGCAGGTGCTGAAGAACAAGGTCGCGCTGGAGGGCGGCGTCCTCGCCGCCGAATGCGGCGCCGTCCTCTCCGGCTTCTTCGCGGCGCGGCGATGATCGTCATCGACCTGACGAAGCAGACCCTCGCCTACCAGGGCAAGACCTACGCCGTCTCGACGGCGAAGAATGGCCCCGGGGAGAAGAACGGCAGCTTCTGCACGCCGCGCGGGCGCCACATCGTGCGCGCGAAGATCGGCGCCGGGCAGCCGCTCAACGCGGTGTTCGTGCGCCGGCGGCCGACGGGGGAGATCTGGACCCCCGAGCTGCACGAGCGCTATCCGGGGCGGGACTGGATGCTGACGCGCATCCTGTGGCTGTCGGGCTGCGAGCGGGGCAGGAACCGGCTGGGCGACGTCGATACGATGCGCCGCTACATCTACCTCCACGGCACCCACGAGTACGCGGAGATGGGCAAGCCGGGCTCCATCGGCTGCGTGCGCATGCGCAACCGGGACATCGTCGAGTTGTTCGACCTGGTGCCGGCCTATGCGCCGGTCGAGATCCGTGCCTAGAATGAAGCCCTGCTGATCCACCCGACGCAAGCGAGGGCACCATGACGACCCCCACTGTGCACCGCGCGCTTCTGCTGGCCCTCATCGTGCTCCTGCTGCCGGCCTGCACGACGATGCAGACCACGTACTTCCGCGGCAGCTATCAGCAGCTCGCCGCGGCGGATGACGGATCGCTGCTTCCGTACAGGGGGGAACCGGGCTTCAGCCTGGTGGGCGACATGGAAGCCAAGGCTCGCGCGATGCATGACGAAGGCTACGTCATGCTGGGCTACTCCCAGTTCATCAGCCCGCTGCTGACCACTTTTGCCGAAAGCTACGCCACGAAATGGGGCGTGGAGGTCGGGGCGGCCCAGGTGGTCCTGGAAAACCCGCGCGCCGGCGCCAGCAACCTGCACTACTTCCTGGTCACCTACTGGGGACGGTACGACCCGGCGGCCTTTGCCCTCGGTGTCAACTGGGTGGACCTACCGGAAGAGCTGCTGACGCGCATCGGCGAAGACAAGAATCTGGTGATCGTGCAGCAGGTCGTCCCGGGCGCGCCGGCGGCCGCGGCGGGCCTGCGCGCGCACGACTTCGTCATCGCGATCGATGGAGAGCTGGCGTTGAACACGCGCGAACTGTCGAAGCGGATCGCCGCAAGCGGCGGCAAGGAGATCGTGCTCAGCATCACGCGCAAGGGCGAGGAACTGGACATTCCGGTGCGGCTGGCCACGCCCCGGGTTCGCAGCGGCGCGGCCCGCACCGCCGGTTACCGCGAAACGCCATGGCTGTCGACGCAGCCCAAGGACTGGAGCGGGCTCAGCGTGGCAAACCTCGCGGCGGCCAATATGGCGGCGACGCAACAGCGCATCGCGCGCGACCAGGAGCTGTACGCCGAGCGCATCCGTGCGCAGGCGCAAGCCAACCTGAACCGTCTGGCCACGCAGCAGCCGATGGACAGCATGCCGACCAGCCGCCGCGCCGGGAGCGCAACGGAGGTGCCGACCAATCGCCGCGGCGGCAGCGCCCCCCAGCTGCCGCCCGGATCGGGCGGCGCGCCGTCGCAGGCGTCGTATGCGGACATGTGGAAAAAGATGGGCGGTTACGGCAAGGACTGGTCGGTGAACTATCAGAACCGAATCGAGATGGGCCTCTGGGCAAGCTACGCGGGGGTCACCTACGCAAACATGTTCAAGTGGCGCCGTCCGGTGCAGTGATCCCGCTCCAGCCGGCGAGGCGCCGGATCTTTTCCCTATCGGGCGCGAGCACCACGCCCTTCTCGGTGATGATCCCCGTGACGAGCTCCGCCGGCGTTACGTCGAATGCAGGGTTGCGCACCTTCACGCCCAGAGGCGCCCAGCGCTGATCGCGAAATCCCGTCACCTCATCCGCCGGTCGCTCCTCGATCGGAATGTGCGTGCCGTCCGGAATCCCGGGGTCGAACGTGGAGAGCGGCGCCGCCACATAGAACGGAATGCCGTGCCGCTTCGCCAGGACCGCGAGCGCATAGGTGCCGATCTTGTTGGCCACGTCGCCGTTGGCGGCGATGCGGTCGGCGCCCACCACGATCACGTCGACCTCGCCCTTGCTCATCAGGTGGCCCGCCATGCCGTCGGTGATGAGCGTGCAGGGAATGCCTTCCTCGACCAGCTCGTAGGCGGTGAGGCGGGCGCCCTGCAGGTACGGGCGGGTTTCGTTGGCGATCACAGAGATGCCCTTGCCCTTGGCCGAGCGGATGACCCCGAGCGCCGTGCCGTACCCGGCAGTCGCGAGTGCCCCGGCGTTGCAATGGGTCATCACCCGAGCGTTGTCCGGGATCAGCCGCGCACCGTGCGCGCCCATGGCGCGGTTGCCCGCGATGTCCTCGGCATAGATGGCCTCCGCCTCGGCGCGCAGGTCCTTCGCCTTGCGCATGCGGTCGAGCGCCCAGAAGAGGTTCACCGCCGTGGGGCGGCTCTTCGCGAGGATCTCGTAGGCGGCAGGCGATCCTTTCGAGAGGACGATGCCGAAGGCCGCAGCGCAGCCGATCGCCGGCGCGCCGCGGACCACCATGTCGCGGATCGCGGCGGCGACTTCCTCCGCCGTGGTGCACTTCACGTAGGACGTCTTGCCGGGGAGAAGCCGCTGGTCGAGCAGCTCGAGCGCGTCCCCCTTCCAGCGAATCGGCTCGACGGTCACTAGACGACGCGCTCGTTTCCGCCGTCGACGGGCACCTGCGCGGCCGTCGTCTTCGCGAACAGGGAGCCGCACATCTCGGCGGCCAGCTCGGCGACGTCCTTGGAAGCGACTTCCGTCTTCAGCAGGTTGTTCTTCTTGTACTGCTCGACCGTGAGGTTGTATGCCGTGGCGCGCGATGCGAGGACTTCGTCGGTCCACAGGGCCGTGTCGTACACCGCGTTCGGATGCAGCGAATTGATGCGGATGCCGTCCTTGCCCCATTCCAGCGCCGCGACGCGCGCGAGCTGGTTCAGCGCCGCCTTGGAGGCCGAATAGGCCGCGGCGCCCGGACCGGGCGCCGGGACGTTCTTCGAGCCGATCACCACGATCCGGCCGCCCCGCGGCGCGAGGCGGAGCAGGGCGTGGCAGCGCTGCATGACGAGCAGGTTCGCCTCGACGTTGACCGCCATGGCGCTGCGCCAGGTCGCTTCGGTGATGTCCTGGATCGGCTGGGAGGAGGGGAAGATGCCGGCGTTCAGCACGAGCATGTCCACGCCGCCGAAGCGCTTCACCGCCGCGTCGAGCGCCTCCTCGATGGCGGCGGCGCTGGTGAGGTCGCAGGCCACGCCGAGGAAATCGGCGCGCTTCCACAGTTCCCGGATCGCGGGGTTGCGGTCCACCCCGACCACCGCGGCGCCGCGCTTGAGGAAAGCCTCGGCGCACGCCTTGCCGATGCCGGATGCGGCACCCGTGACCAGCGCGACCTCCCCGGTAAACGGCGGGGTGGCGCCGGCCTTCTTCAGCTTCGCCTGCTCGAGGTCCCAGTACTCGATGTCGAAGGTGTGGCGCTCGTCGAGCGCGCGCCAGCCGCCGATCGCCTCGGCGCGCAGGATGACGTCGACGGTATGCTCGTAGATGTCCTCGACGATCCGCGTTTCCTTCGCGGTGCGGCCGAACGCGGCGAGGCCGAGCTCCTTGTCGAGCGCCATGCGGGGCGCCGCGTCGAGGATCGTCTTCGGCTCCCTGGCCTTCGCCGCGTTTCGCTGGAAGTAGCTCCTGTACGCCGAGACGAACCCGTCCACGTCGCGGCCGAGCATCGGCACGTGCTTGGTGCGGATCACGTGGTCCGGTGTCGCCGGCCCGCCCTGCGAGATGCGCTCCACCTCCGGATGGTTCGCGAAGCCGAGGAAGCGCGGCGCGTCGTTGCACAGGCACAGCATCGGGAAGCCGGCGGCCTTCGAGACCTCGTGGCGCAGCTGCGCCGCTTCGCCGCGCTTGAATTTCGTGCCTTTCGCCGGCGGCACGCCGACACTCCACGCCTTCTTCGCTTCCAGGTACTTCTCGGACATGGAGATGAGCTCGATCATGAGCTCGTAGGATTCCTTCGCATCGGCGGCGAAGGAAAAAACGCCGTGCGACAGCAGCACCATGCCCACCGTCTTCTTCGTCGCCTGCCTGGGGAATTCGCGCGCGCAGTACGCCGCCAGGTCGAAGCCCGCCATGATGTACGGGATCACCACCACCCGGTCGCCGTAGATGTCGCGGATACGCTTCTCGCCGTCCGGGGAGTTCGAGACGGAGAGCACCGCGTCGGCGTGCGTGTGGTCGACGTACTTGTGCGGGAGGAGGGCATGCAGGAGCGTCTCGACCGAGGGCGCCGGGGCCCCGGGGCGCAGACTGTGCGTCGCCAGCTCGCTCATCATCTGCGGGTCCGAGAGCTTCTCCAGGCGGGCCAGCCGCTGCATGTAAGGCAGGTCGACGGGCGTGAAGCCGGCGGGCTCGATCGTCTCGAGGTCCCAGCCGCTGCCCTTCACGTACAAGATGTCCTGCTCCTCGCCGAACAGGTTCTTCTCGCGCAGCTTGATCGAGGTGTTCCCGCCGCCGTGGAGCACGAGCGACTTGTCGCGCCCCAGCAGCCGGGACGTATAGACGCGCAGGCCGAGCGGCCCGAGCTTCTCGAACTGCGACGCTTCGGCGTCGCTCCAGAGGCTTTTCATCGCGCGATTATACTTTTCACCGCATGCTGCGAATCGACCTGATGCCCTGGAGCGAGGCGCGCGAGGAGGCGAGCCGGATCCGCTTCGCCGTATTCGTCGAGGAGCAGCGCGTGCCGCGCGAGATCGAGCTCGATGCGCGCGACGCCGAGTGCGTCCATGCACTGGCGCGCCTCGACGGCCGGGCCGTCGGAACCGGCCGCCTGCTGCCGGACGCGCACATCGGCCGCATGGCGGTCCTGAAGGAATGCCGGGCCATGGGTGTCGGCAGCCGCATCCTCGAAAGCCTGGTGCAACGAGCGCGCGAGCGGGGCGACCGCGAAGTCGTCCTTTCCGCCCAGGTCCACGCGCTGCCCTTCTACGCGCGCCATGGGTTCTCCGCCTTCGGCGAGGCCTACGAAGAGGCCGGCATCCCTCACCAGGACATGCGCAGAAGCCTGTAGCTTCAGCAGGCGAACTGGACCGTCTCGAGCGCGCTTCCGTCGGGCGCGTAGCTGCGCTCCGCGTAGCGTACGCGCGCGCCGTCCATCCTCAGCACGGTCGAGCAGCGCGTCCCGTACGCCGGGTTGACGATCCGCCAGCGCCCGAGCAGCTCGAGCAGCGACTCCACGGCGGGCGCCGCCTCGATTGCGTCCGCAAATGCCTCCTTCGCTTCGGCGACCTCGGGGGCGTCGAGCAGGGTGTTCCCCAGTCCATAGACGCCGGGCGACAGCTTCCGGACGCCGCCGCCGCGGTTGGAGAGCGACCATAGCTCCGAGGAGTCCCCGGCGAGCAGGTTGAAGCCGCTGTACCCGGCGGCCAGCGGCTCCAGGGCGGCGACCAGCGCGGCCGGAGGAGGGCCGCTCAGGGCGGCGGTGACCAGCGCCCCGCGCGATTCGCGTGCGCGAGGCTCGCGTGCGCCGCGAAAGTTCGTGACGGCGGCGAAGCGGCCGGAGCGGGCCAGCCCCATCCAGGTCCCGCCGGCCTCGAGGTCCCTGCCTGCGAGGATCGCCGGGTGGTCCTTCCACCAGGCGGCGGCGCTCGCAGGCCGGGCGTGGAACTCGTCGCGGTTCGCCGCGACGATCAGCGGGTGCCCCTTGCGCACCTGCCAGGCGAGCAGGATCAGGCAGATACGAAGCGCTCCACCTTCCGCTCGACGCCGAAACCCGCGCCTTCGTGCGCGAGGAGGGCCTCGAAGGCCGGCGCGTCGTCCACGCCTTCGTAGACCTCCATGAAGGTCGCCGCGTCGTCGCGCCGGCGCATCCAGCGCCCGCGCACGCCGAGCTCGCGTTCGATCACGCCGAAGAGCGCGCGGACTTTCGCGCGCACCGCCTCGACGTTGGCCGGCTCGAGCCGGTAGTAGACGTAGTAGTTCAAGCGCCGTCGATCGGCACGACGGCGAGCAGCTCCACCGCCTGCGGCGTCGCGGCAACGTCGACGACGGTTCCGCCCTGGAAATCCTGCCCCGGCTGCAGCATCGCACCCGCGGGCGCCTCGAGCTTCTTCATGCGGCGCTTGACCTGGCCGCGGTACTGCGCGCGCGCGACGATTTCCTGTCCCGGGTAGCAGCCCTTCTGGAAGTTCACGGCGCCGAGCGTGTCGTAATTGACCATCTGCGGGACGAACAGGTCCTGCGTCGCGCTGGTGATGAGCGGGCGCCCGGCGCGGATCTCCTCCAGCGTCCAGCGGCTTTCGGGAACCTCCGTCCCCGCGCTCTCGCCGACGACCAGGAACCGGCCCGGGCCCATCGCCACCATTACGTTGCCATCGAGCTCCGACACCGCCAGCGCGCCGGTCGCCGCACCGGCCACGTCGCCCCACACCCCGAGCTGCGTCCGCGAGCTTGCGTCCTCGACCTTGACCTTCGAGCGCAGGATGAACATGGAAAGGCGCTTGGCGATCGCCGGAGCAAGGTCGCGCGCGAGCTGCAGGAGGAATCCGCCGCGCACGGGAATGACCAGGAAGCTGGCGAGCAAGCGGCCCTTCGCGGAGCACCAGCCGGCCAGCGCCGCGCGTCCCGGCGGCAGCCCGGCGATGTCGTTCGTGAGCTGCGCGTGAAGAAATTCGCGCGCCTGCTCGCCCGTCAGGGAGAGCAGGCCGTAGCGGGTGAGGCGCGCGATTTCCATCGTAAGATGCGCATTTTACCGCGCACCTTCCTCCTGAAAGCCTTATTCGCTCTGGTGTTTCTCGCGGTGCTGGCGGCGCTCGGCTATGGCGCCTGGTATGTCGCGACGCCCGTCGAAACCGCGAAGCTTCCGGTGGAGTTCGAGATCCCGCCGGGAACCGGCTTTCGCGCCGCGACCGAAGTGCTGGCGCGCGCGGGGATCCGCGTGCGCCGCTACGAGTTCGAGATCCTGGCGCGCTTCGCCGGGCGGGCGCGGGACGTGAAGGCGGGCAACTACCAGCTCACGCAGCCCGCCACGCCGATGGAGTTGCTGGACAAGCTCACCCGCGGCGACGTCACCCAGGCAGAAGTCCGGCTGATCGAGGGCTGGACGTTCGCGCAGCTCCGCGGGGCCCTGGATGCCAGCCCGCACCTCAGGCACGACACGACCGGGCTCGAGGACGCGCAGGTGCTGGCGCGCCTGCAGGTCGCCGAGCAGCATCCCGAGGGCCTGTTCTTCCCCGACACCTATCTCTTCGCGAAGGGCTCGAGCGATGCCGCGGTCCTGCGGCGCGCCTACCGCGCCATGCAGCGGCACTTGAAGGAGGAATGGGAGGCGCGCCTGCCGTCGGTGCCTTACCGGACGCCCTATGACGCGCTGATCATGGCTTCGATCATCGAGAAGGAAACCGGCCGCGGCTCCGAGCGCGAGCTGATCGGCGGGGTGCTCACCAACCGCCTGCGGATCGGGATGCGGCTGCAGGTGGACCCGACCGTGACCTACGGCCTCGGCACGTCTTTCGACGGCAACCTGAAGAAAGTGCACCTGCTGGAAGACGGCCCGTACAACACCTACACCCGGGCCGGCCTGCCGCCCACGCCGATCGCGATGCCGGGCCGCGCCTCGCTGCGGGCGGCGATGCGCCCGGCGAAGACCGATGCGCTGTACTACGTTTCGCGCGGCGACGGCTCGAGCCAGTTCTCGCGCAGCCTGAACGAGCACAATCGCGCCGTGAACAAGTACCAGCTCAAGCGATGAGCCGCGGCCGCTTCATCACCCTGGAAGGCGTGGATGGCGCCGGCAAGTCGAGCCACGTGCAGTTCGTCGCCGACTTCGCGGCGCAGCAGGCGCCCCACGTCATCGTGACCCGCGAGCCGGGCGGCACCGACCTCGCGGAGCGCCTGCGCAAGGCGATCCTCGAGGAGGCGATGGCGCCGGCGATCGAGACGCTGCTGCTTCTCGCCGCGCGCGCCGACCACGTGCAGCGCGTGATCCGGCCGGCGCTGGAAGCCGGCACCTGGGTCGTGTGCGACCGCTTTCACGACGCGACCGCGGCGTACCAGGGGGCGGGGAAGGGCGTCGCCGCCGATCTCATCGAGCGGCTGGGCGCGGCGGCGCATCCGGGCCTCGTTCCCGACCGCACCCTCCTGTTCGACTGCTGCTACGAAGTGGCGCGCCGCCGCCTCGAGGCGTCCGGGAAGACGCTCGACCGGTTCGAGCGCGAGAACCGCGAGTTCTTCGAGCGGGTGCGCGGCGCGTACCTCGCGCGGGCGAAGGCCGAGCCGCAGCGCATCCGGGTCATCGATGCGAGCGGCGAGTTTCCCGCGATCCGCAAGGCCATCGAGGCGAGCCTGGCTTCCTGACCATGTATCCCTGGAACGCGCCCATCCTCGAATCGCTGCGCACGCGCCTGGAGTCACTGCCGCATGCGCTGCTGATCCACGGGCCGAAAGGCATCGGCAAGCTCGCGCTCGCCGAGCGCGTCGCCCAGCTCATCCTTTGCGAAGCGACCGACGTCGCGCGCCGCCCGTGCGGCGTGTGCGAAGGTTGCCGCTGGTTCTGCGCCGGCAGCCATCCGGACTTCCGGCGCGTCGAGCCCGAAGCCCTTGCGCCTGCGCCCGAAGCGGACGCCGAGGACACGCCCGCGGAGCCCGCGAAGAAGGGCAAGCCGAGCCAGGTGATCAAGGTCGAACAGGTGCGGGCGCTCGGGGATTTCCTGAACGTCGGCTCGCATCGCGGCCGGCGCCGCGTGGCGCTGGTGCATCCCGCCGAGGAAATGAACCCCAATGCCGCCAATGCGCTCCTCAAGGGCCTCGAGGAGCCGCCCGGCGGCGCCATGTTCATCCTGGTCGCGCATCGCCCGGCGCGGCTGCTGCCGACGATTCGCAGCCGCAGCGTGGCCGTGCCAGTCTCGGTTCCGGAACGCGGCCTGGCGCTCGAATGGCTCGCCTCGGAAGGGGTCCGGCACGGGGAGCGCTGGCTGTCGTTCGGCGGTGGAGCGCCCCTCCGGGCAAAGGAATTCTTCGACGGAGCCGCCAGCCTCGAGCGGCTGCTCGGCACCATCCAAGGTAGCGGGGGGTACCTGCCGGACAGCCGGGAAGAGCTCGAGGCATTGGCCGAGGCGCTCCAGAAGGTCGCCCTGGACCAGGCCCTGGCGGCCTTCGGGCTGCCGCCGAAGTACGGTACCCCCGCGGGCCCGGGCCCGGCAGACGCCCGGGCATGGCTCCGGTTCGCCCGGGACATGGGGCCTTACAGGGCGCTCGCTCGCCACCCCCTTAATGCGCGCCTTTTCGCCGCGCAGATGCTCGGCGAAAGACCGGGGACAAAGGATTAAGAAGAGTTGCTAAGCCTCTGAGCGGGCGCTGGATCGTCTATCTCGCCCTCGTATCGGTAGTGGCCCAGGTCCCCGTGGTCGTGATGAAGGAGCTTCTTGTTCAGGGGGATGAACTGGTCGGGGATGTCACGCCGCTCGCCGTGCCAGCCAAGTACGGCGTAGGGCTCGTTATTCACGAAGACGAGGTCGGATTCCTTCAGCCATGTCGTGCCCTCCGTGTTCATGGGATGGAGCACGTGCGCCTTCGCTTCGATCTTCGCAGGGGACTTCCGCATAGACGACCTCCCTTCGAGAGGGGCCTATTTAAGTCCCGGAGGGGGGCTCTTGTGAATCCCGCTTTGCCCTACAAGATTAAGTTAACATAATACTGATTGCCGGCCTTAGCGGCGGGTCAGTTCAGCTTGTCGGTAGGCGGCACGGGAAGCCGGAATACCGGGATTCCCTCGTCCGCGAGCTCCTGGTGCTGCTCATCCGTCGCCTGGCCGCGGATAGGCCGGGCGTCGGCCTCGCTGTAAAAAATGCGGCGCGCTTCGGCAGGAAACTCCTTCCCGACGTCTTCCGACTTGGTCAGCAGCTCGTCGAGCATGCGCGAGTAGAGCATTTGCGCGATCGCGAAGGGGTCCTTGCCCTGCATTTCCGACGTCTGCTCCGGCGCCTTGGCGGGCCGCTCCTTGGGCGCTTCTGCGCCTAGGTTGATGCGCGCCGCCGAGGGCACGCGGCGGACGTTTGCCGAGCCGCAACTCGGGCACTGCACGAGGTTTCGCTTGTTCTGCGAAGCGAACTCGCCGGCCGAGGAGAACCAGCCTTCGAAGCGATGCTCGCTCGCACAAAGAAGATCGAAAACAATCATTTGAGACTCATTCTACATACAATGCCGGCATGCTTCCGGAGCGCCTAGAGGGGAAATGGATCGACCTCTTCGCGGAGGTCTTTGCGCTCTCCAGCGTGCGGCGCGACGAGCCGTGCGCCATCCTTTCCGAAACCCAGTCGCGCCCCCTGAACGTCCAGCTGGCCGAGCTTGCGCTGCATCGCCTCGGCGCGCGCTACTTCCATGTCGTGGTACCCACCCCGCGCCAGAGCGCGCCGGTGCCTATCCGCTCGACAGGCGCCTCGGACGTGCTCGGCGGCATGAACGCCGCGGTCTCGGCGCTCGCCGCATCGTCGTTCGTCGTCGATTGCACGGTCGAGGGCCTGATGCACGCGCGGGAGCTGCCGCAGATCCTCAAGGGAGGCGCCAGGGTCCTCTACATCTCGAACGAGCATCCGGACGTGCTCGAGCGCCTCGTCCCCTCCTCCGCCGACGAGCAGCAGGCGAGGGCGGCCATGCGCCTGCTCAAGGAGGGCCGGCGGATGAACGTCTCCTCCCCTGCGGGAACGAGCCTGGAGATCGGCCTCGAGGGAGCGCGGGTGGGCGGCGTATGGGGCTATACCGGCAAGTCCGGCACGCTGTCGCACTGGCCGGGCGGGCTGTGCCTGGCCTTCCCCGCCGCCGGCAAGGTCAACGGGACGCTGGTCCTCGCGCCCGGGGATCTCAACCTGACGTTCAAGCGCTATCTGGAGTCGCCGGTGCCGCTGACGGTCGAGAACGACTACGTCACCGAAGTCGGCGGCTCCGGGGTGGACGCGGAGCTCATGCGCGCATACCTGGCGGCGTGGGGCGACCGCGAGGCCTATGCGGTATCGCACGTAGGCTGGGGGCTGAACAGACGCGCACGCTGGGACGCCCTCGCGCTCTACGATCGCGGCGACGTGAACGGCACAGAGCAGCGCGCGTTCGCTGGCAACTTCCTGTACTCCACCGGCGCGAACGAAGTGGCCGGGCGCCATACCCTGGGGCACTTCGACCTGCCGCTGCGCGGCTGCACGATCGAGGTCGACGGGAAAGCAGTCGTGCGGGACGGAACGCTGGTCGAGTGAAGCACCTGCTGTTCCTGCACGGCGTCGGCGGCGGCCACCACGCCTGGGATGGCCAGCTCCCCTACTTCGCCGAGCGCGGCTACGCCGCGCACGCCTGGGACCAGCCCGGCTACGGCCACACGGCGATCGTCGAGCCCTACGACCTGGAGCAGGTGGCGGCGTCCCTTCGTCGCCTGGTCGATTCGCTCGGCGGGCCCGTCATCCTGGTCGGCCACAGCATGGGCGGCATGGTGGCCCAGGAGGCCTACGCACGGGATCCGGCGGGCATAGCGGCCCTCGTGCTCGCGTTCACAAGCCCTGCGTTCCCCGGCCGTGGCAGCGACTTCGCGCGAGAATTCATCGACGCGCGCCTCGGCCCCCTGGACGCCGGGCAGACGATGGCCGACGTGGCGTCACGGCTCATGCCCACGATGCGCGGCTCTAAGTCCGAGCCCGAGGGCGTGGCCCATGCGGGCAAGGTCATGTCGGAGATTCCGCCGCAGACGTACCGCAAGGCCGTCCACCTCCTCACGACCTTCGACCGCAAGGCGGACCTGAAAAGGATCGCCGTGCCGACGCTGCTCGTCGCCGGCAGCGACGACAGGACCGCCCCGGCTTCGGTGATGGAGCGCATGGCGAAGGAGATCCCGGGCGCGGAGCTGGTGGTCCTGGACGGCTGCGGGCACCTCGGCCCCATGGACCAGCCTGCGGCGTTCAACGCGGCCCTCGAGGATTTCCTGAAGAAGCAGAACCTATGACGGACGCGCGCTATTCAGTCTGCGGCTCGGGTGTTTCCCTGACGAAGAAGCAGCAGGAGCTCATCGCCGTGGCCGAGTCCCTCGGGCCGCGCTTCGCGGAGCGCGCCGCGCGTTACGACCGGGAAGCGAGCTTTCCGCACGAGAACTACGCCGAGCTGCGCGACGCCGGGCTGCTCGGCCTGTGCGTGCCGGAGCAGCACGGCGGCAAGGGCGCGGACTTCAAGACCTACTCCCTGGTCTCCGCGACGCTCGGCAAGTACTGCGGTGCCACGGCGCTGACGTTCAACATGCACGCCTGCTCCACGCTCTGGCCGGGCATCCTCGCCGACGACCTCGACATGACGCCCGAGCAGCGCGCGGAGCACGAGCGGCATCGCGCCGGGCACTTCGCGCGCGTCGTGAAGGAAGGCGCGATCTATGCCCAGCCTTTCTCCGAGGGCAGCGCGGCGGCGGCCGGCCAGGCCCCGTTCGGCACGACGGCGACGCGCACGGACGGGGGCTGGAGGGTCAACGGCAAGAAGATCTTCGCTTCGCTCTCCGGCGCCGCCCACTACTACGGCGTGCTGTGCACGGAGGCAAAGCCGCAGCTTTCCATGCGCGACACGCTGTACATGGCGGTCCCGGGCGGTGCCGAAGGGCTCAGCATCGCCGGCGACTGGGACCCCCTGGGCATGCGGGGCACCGTATCGCGCACCCTGCTCTTCAAGGACGTGTTCGTCCCGGACGAAGGGCAGATGATGCCGCGCGGCGTCTACTACCAGGCCGCGAGCCGCTGGCCGCACATGTTCACCACCCTCTCCCCCACCTACTTCGGCATCGCGATCGCCGCCTACGAATTCACGGCGCGCTACCTGCGCGGCGAGGTGCCGGGCATGCCGCCGGTCAAGCGCCGCCAGTACGCGACGAAGCAGGTCGCGATGGCGGAAATGTTCATCAGGCTGGAGCAGACGCGCGGGATTTTCCTGCGCATGCTCGAGGACGCGCGGGTGGACCCGCCGAAGGACGCGCGGCTGCGCGCGTACGCCGCGCAGTACACCATCATGGAGAACGCGAACGACCTCTGCCGGCTCGCCATCCGCACGTGCGGCGGCCAGTCGATGCTGAAGTCGCTGCCGCTCGAGCGCCTGTACCGCGACTCGCGCTGCGGATCCCTGATGCTGCCGTGGACGGCCGAGCTCTGCCTCGACCGCATCGGCCGCGAGGCCCTCTACGAGCCGGGCGAGAACGACGACTAGCGGGCGCATGCCGATGGACCTTTCGCGCATCCTCGAGCGGTGGGCCCGGGCGACTCCGGCGAAAGTCGCGCTTCACTGCGAGGGCACGGACTGGACCTACGCCGGCCTCGTTGCCCGGATCGACGCCGCAACGCGCGCTTTGCAGGTGGCGAGGGGCGATCGCGTCGCGTTCCTCGGCTACAACGATCCCTTGCAGCTCGTCCTCCTGTTCGCCCTCGCCCGCCGCGGCGCCATCCTCGTTCCCCTCAACTGGCGGCTCACCGTGGCGGAGCACAGGGAAATCGTCGCCGACTGCGCGCCCCGCTGGCTCTTCTGCGGCAGCGACTTCGGGGCGCACGGGCAGCAGCTCGGCGTCCCGCTCGGACGCCTCGCGCAGGCCGACGGTCCCGCGCCAGAGCCCGCCGGTTGCGAGGACGACGATGCGCTGATCGTCTATACGTCCGGGACGACCGGCAAGCCGAAAGGCGCGGTCCTCACCCAGGCCGCGCTCGTCTGGAACGCGCTCAATTCGTTCCACGCGCACGACCTCACCGGCGCCGACCACGTGCTCACCGCGCTGCCGATGTTCCACGTCGGCGGCCTGAACATCCAGACGCTGCCCGCGCTGTTCGCCGGGGCCACCGTGACCCTGCAGAAGAAGTTCGACCCGGGCGCCTGGCTCGCCGCGGTCGAAGCGCGCAAGCCGACGTTGAGCCTGCTGGTGCCCGCGGCCATGCGCGCCGTCATCGAGCATCCGGCGTGGGGCGCAACGCAGCTGTCCAGCCTGCGCATGCTGAATACCGGCTCCATGGTCGTGCCGGAAGCGCTGATCCGCGCCTTCCACGCCCGGGGCGTGCCGGTGGGCCAGGTCTACGGCGCGACGGAGACCGCGCCCATCGCGGTCGCGCTGCGCGGCGAGGACGCGCTGCGCAAGGCGGGCAGCGCCGGCAAGCCGGTGCCGCATTGCGAAGTGAAGCTGGTCGAAGGCGAGGTCTGGGTGCGCGGGCCCGCGGTGATGCGCGCGTATTGGAACGATGCCACCGGCCTCACGCCGGAGGGCTGGTTCCGCAGCGGCGACCTGGCGCGCATCGACGAGGAAGGCTACTGGTGGATCGTCGGCCGCTCGAAGGACGTCATCATCTCCGGGGGCGAGAACATCCATCCTGCGGAGATCGAGAACGTCCTCGCCGACTGCCCGGCGATCGCCGAGGCCGCCGTGGTCGGCATTGCCGACCCCCGGTGGGGCGAGGCGGCTTGCGCGGCCGTGGTGCTCAAGCCGGGTTCGGTCCTGATCGAGCCCGACGTCATGAAGATGTTCGAGGCACGCCTCGCCCGCTACAAGCACCCGCGGCGCATCGTCCCCCTCGGGAGCCTGCCGAAGAACGCGCTCGGCAAGGTGCAGAAGTCCGAGTTGCGCAGGCTAATCGACGCTCAGCTCAACGCTTCCCAGGCCCTCTAGCGAGAACGAAACCCGGTCGCCGGGCCGCACCGTCTTCGACGTGACCAGGCTGCCGGTGATGACGAAGTCGCCGCGCAAGAGGCCGCGGCCGAGCGACGCGAGGTGCCCGGCGACCCAGGCTACTGCATCGAGCGGATGGCCGAGCGCGTCCGCGCCGCTTCCCTCGCCGACCGCGGCCCCGTTGATGCGCGCGCGCCCGCGGACCGAGGCGAGGTCGACCGCTTGCCAGCCGGCGACTTCCTCGCCCAGGACGGCCCCCTCGTTCCACGTGTTGTCGGCGATGAGGTGGAGGGGATGCCGGCGGAGCGCGGCGTAGTCGGCGTTGCGGTCGTCCGCCAGCTCGAGCGCCGGCATGATGGCGCCCACGGCCCTCGTCACGCGCTCCCGCGAGAAGGGGGCGTCTGCGGCCGGCAGGTCGTCGGCCAGGCGCACGCCGATCTCGAACTCGACGATGAGGCGCACGAAGTCCGCGGCCCGCACGCGCCCGGGCGTGCGCTGGACCGTCGAGAGCAGGACGCGACCGGCCTGCGGCGCATCGACCCCGACGAAGGCCTGCATGGCCGCGGTGGCCAGCGCGATCTTGTACCCGGCGATCGCCCCCAGCGTTTGTGCGCGCAGCGCCACGAAGGAGTCCTGGATGGCGTAGGCCTCGTCCGCGGACGCGGGCGCGAGATCGTCCGGCAGGGCCCGGAAGGCCTCCCGCCGCCCGTGCGCCTCCATCAGCCAGCGCGCGGCGCGGGCCGGGCGCGGCTCGGATCGCTTTCGTTTGCCCACGACGGCCCTAGAATAACGCCGAACCTCCTTTCCCTGCCCGAATGCCCGTCACGCATCGAAGCTATGGCAATGCCCGCGCCGTGTTCCCCACCGGACGGCTTGACCACGAGAACTGCGAGCCGTTCCGCGCGGAGCTCGCGGGCCATCTCGATGCCGCCGTTCGCGCCGGCGAACCGCTTGTGCTCGACATGTCCGGGCTCGAGTACGTGTCGAGCGCCGGGCTGCGCTGCCTGATGCTCGCGGCAAAGGAGGCGGGGGCGCGCAACAGTCGCGTCATGGTCGCCGCGATGCAGCCCGTGGTGGCCGAAATCTTCCAGATCAGCCGCTTCAACCTCGTCTTCGAGGTATTCCCGACCCTGCGCGAGGCGCTCGCCTCGGTCTCGCCGCAGGCCGCGGAAGCCTTCGACCGCACCTAGGATGCGCGTCCGCTTCTGGGGAACGCGGGGCTCGATTCCCGTGGCGCTCACCCCTGCCGACATCCGCGACAAGCTCGCGCAGGCCCTGGTGGCGGCCGACGGGAGGCGCTTCGCGTCCTACGGGGAGGCCTACGCGTTCGCGCGCGAGACCCTGCCGTTCTCCGTCTCGCACACCTTCGGCGGCCACACCGCGTGCGTGGAGCTCGAGAACGGCAGCGAGGAATACTTCGTTTGCGACATGGGCAGCGGCGCGCGCGCGTTCGGCGAGCACGTCCTGGCGCGGCAGGGTGGGCGTCCGGCCACGGTCAACGTGTTCATGTCGCACGTCCACTGGGACCACATCATGGGGTTCCCGTTCTTCGGCCCGGCGTACGTCCGCGGAACGACGCTTCGCATCCACGGTTGCCACGACGTCCTGGAGCACGCCTTCCGGCTCCAGCAGTCCCCGCCCTGCTTCCCGGTCGGCTTCGACCAGCTGAGCGCGAAGGTCGAGTTCGTGAAGCTGGTGCCGGGGCAGGCTCGCGAGATCTCCGGCATGCGCGTCACTCCGAAGCTGCAGCGCCACTCCGGGGACTCCTACGGCTACCGCTTCGAGTCGGCCGGGCGCAGCGTCGTGTACAGCACCGACTCGGAGCACAAGCTGGAGGAGCCGGCCGAGACCGCCGCCTTCATCGCCTTCTTCCGGGACGCGGATGTCGTGGTCTTCGACGCGATGTATTCGCTCGCCGAAGCGGTCTCGGTGAAGCAGGACTGGGGGCATTCGAGCAACATCATCGGCGTCGAGCTCTGCCAGATGGCCGGCGCGAAGCACCTCGTCCTGTTCCATCACGAGCCGGCGAACGACGACCCGACGCTCGACGGGGTCCTGAAGGACGCGCGGCGCCTCGAGGAGCTCACGCGCGGCGAGCGGCCGCTGCGCGTCTCCGCCGCCTACGACGGCCTCGAGATCGAGTTGTGATGCCGCGGGCGCTCGGCGCGGGCGTGCTGGCGCTGTGCCTGCTGCTCGTGGCGCTCGAGCCCGCGCCGATGGCGTGGCTCCGCGACGCGGTGTTCGACGGCTACCAGAAGCTCATGCCGCGCGAGCGAGGCAGCGCGCCTGCCGTGGTCGTGGCGATCGACGAGCGCTCGCTCGACGCACGGGGGCAGTGGCCCTGGCCGCGCACGCTCGCGGCGGAGCTCATCCAGGCGATCGCCGCCGCCGGGCCGGCCGCGCTCGGCGTCGACATGCTTTTCATCGAGCCCGACCGTTCCACGCCGGGCGCGGACACGGCGCGCGCGCGCGCCCTCGGAACCGGTCCCACCGTGCTCGGGCTGGCCGGGCTCGAGACGCGCGACCGGCGCTTCCCCTTCCCGCCGCAATCGGTGCCGGTCCGGGTGTCGGGCACGCGCGAGCTGCCGCTGCGCCGCTTCGACGGGCACCTTCAGAGTCGCCCGGAGATCCACAAGGCGGCCGCCGCGCGCGGCCTGATCAGCGTCGATTCGTCGGACCGCGTGATCCGGCGCGTGCCGCTGATCGGGCAGATCGGCAAGGTCCTCGTCCCGGCGCTCTCGGTAGAAATGATCCGGCTCGCCGCCGGCGAGCCCGGCCTGCGGCTGGAGGATCGCGGCGGCGAGCGACTCGTCCTCGGCGTGGGAGATGTCGCGATCCCGTTGCAGGCGGACGGATCGCTCCCGGTCTATTTCGGGCTCCACGACCCGCATCGCTTCGTTTCCGCGGAAGACGTGCTCTCGGGCAAGGCGGCGCCGGAGTTGCTGCGGGACAAGCTCGTGCTGGTGGGGGTGACCGGGCTGGGCCTGCTCGACTACCAGGCGACGCCGCTGGGAGAGCGCATCCCGGGCGTCGAGGTGCACCAGCAGATCCTCGAGCAGATCTTCGACGGCGTGTACCTGCGCCGGCCGAGCGGCGCGCTGGCGATGGAGGGCGCCCTTCTCTTCCTCGCGGGGCTGCTGTTCCTCATGCTGGTGCCGAAGCTCAGGGTCACCGCGTCGATCGCGCTGCTCGCGGGCGTGCTGCTGGCGCTCGCGTTGGGAGGGATCATCGCGTTCAAGGCAGGCTTGCTGCTGAACACCGCCGCGCCGGCGATCGCTGCAGCGCTCGTCTTCGGCGCCGTGCTCGCGACGACGCTCGCCGAAGCCGACCGTCAGCGCCGGCTGCTGCGCGAGGCGCAGGCCAAGGTCGCGGGAGAGATGCAGGCAGCGCGCCGGATCCAGATGGGCATGCTGCCCGCGCCGCGCAAGGTCTTTGCCGGGGAGAAGCGCTTCACGCTTTCCGCCTCGCTCGAGCCCGCGCGCACAGTGGGCGGCGACTTCTACGACTGCTTCATGGTCGACCGGCACCGGATGTTCTTCCTCGTCGCCGACGTCTCGGGAAAGGGGCTGCCGGCCAGCCTGTTCATGGCCCTCTCCAAGTCGCTCATCAAGAGCCTCGCGCTGAACGCGGACAACCCGGACCCGGGCGCGGTGCTGACGCGCGCCAACGCCGAGATCGACCGCGACAACACCGAGTCGCTGTTCGTCACCGTGTTCGCCGGCCTGCTCGACACGCGCACCGGCAGCCTGCAGTTCTGCAACGCCGGCCATGAGCCGCCGCGCGTGCGCGGCGCCGGTGCCCGGACCCAGATCATCCAGCACGAAGGCGGTCCCCCGCTTTGCGTGGTGGAAGGCTACGAGTATCCGACCGGCCACTTCGAGCTGCGCCGCGGCGAATGCCTGTGCGTGGTCACGGACGGCGTGACGGAGGCAATGAACGCAAGGCAGGAGCTTTACGGCGCGGCCCGGCTCGACCACGTGCTCGCCAGTCTGGTCGAGACCGACCCCGAGCTCGTTCTCGCCGCGGTGACGAAGGACGTCGCCCGCTTCGTCGGCGGCGCGGAGCCTTCGGACGACCTGACGCTTCTCTGCCTGCGCTGGGAAGGTGCCGGCGACGCGGGGCTGGCGCCGACGGAAGAGGAAGACTTCGAGATCAGCGAACGCTGATCTCGACCCGCCGGTTGCGCGGCTCGTCCGTGTTGTCCGGCGTCGCCACGAGCGGCTCGCGCTCGCCGCGCCCGGAAGTCTGGATGCGCGCCGCCGGGATGCCGATCTCGACCAGAAAGCCCTTGACCCGCTCGGCGCGCTGCGCGGAGAGCCGGTCGTTGGCCTCGTGCTCGCCGACGCTGTCCGTGTGCGCGATCACCGCCACGTCGGGCACCGGCCGGCGCCGGAGCTCGGCCAGGATCTTGGGCAGCTCGCCGCCGCGGGATTCCTCGGTGAGCTCGTCCTTGCCGGACACGAAATGCAGGACAAAGGCCGCCGGTCGGGCCGGCAGGGCGGCGAGCAGCGCGCCATAGCGCCCGCGAACTTCCTGCTCGGAGCTGCGCCCGACCTTCGCGTCCCCCGTCCGGCTGGTCGCGTACGGCTGGTCCAAAACGTGGCGGCTGCCTACGCGCTCTACGACCACCACGCCGGAGGCGCGCCCGTCCGGCCCCGGCAGCAACGCGACTTCGTCCGTGGGCCTGCCGGGCTGCGACAGGAACACCATCGCCGCCACCAAGGCGCCGACGACAAGAAGCATCAGCTCAGCTGCCGCCGTCGACGCGCACGACGAATTCCGTGCCGCGCACGCCCATGATCGAAGCCGGCGTGCGCACGCGCATCGCGTCCGGCGACTGCTTCACCATCTTCCCGGAGATCACCGCCAGGCTGCCCCGCTTCAGCGAAGCGTCGAACTGGCCGGCGTGCGTCGTGGGGTTGAAGGCGTAGCGCTCGATCGCGAGCACACTGCCGGGCCCCGCGGAGAGCAGGCTGTTGTCGGTGAACGTGATGCCTACGGAGCTCTCGGCGCCGGTGACGATGACGTCGGACTGGCGCACCGGCGTTCCCGGCTGCGCGGCGAGGCGCTGCCCATCCCGCTCCACGTGCACGCTTCCCGAGACGACCTTGATTTGCCCCACATCGGTCGCCGCAGCGGCGACCGCAAAGCCAAGCAGGATGCTCCCGATGGTCCAGCGCATGATTCGTCCCTCCCTGGGATCTGTACGGATTCTATAATGCCGTGCCCATCCCCATGGCCGACGTGACAAATTCCCCCCCCTGCTCCCGACTGGCAATGTTTCACGCCCGCCTGTCGGATTTGCGGGGCGTCAACGCGTTCATCGCGGCGTTCTGCGACGAGACGGCCATGCCGCGGGACCCCTGCCTGCGCCTCAACCTGGTGCTCGAGGAGCTGTTCGTGAACACCGTGCGCCACGGGCATGGCGCCGACTCGGCGGCGCCGGTGTGGATGGCGCTCGATGCGCGGCCCGGCTCCGTGCAGGTCACCTACGAGGACACGGCACCGCCGTTCAATCCGTACGCGAAGCTGCCGGCCACCCCACCCGACACCACGGTGGAGATGCGCAAGATCGGCGGGCTGGGCGTGCTCCTTACGAAGGAGCTCGCCGCGACCCGGGATTACAGCTATGTCTTCGGGCGCAACCGCGTGCGGCTGGTCCTGCTGCGCTAGGGGCGACTGCGAAAGGCCTGGTGCCCGGGGCCGGACTTGAACCAGCACGGCTTGCGCCGGGGGATTTTAAGTCCCCTGTGTCTACCAGTTTCACCACCCGGGCGGCGAAGCGTTGGAGGCGCGAGCCGGAATCGAACCGGCGTAAACGGCTTTGCAGGCCGCTGCATAACCACTTTGCTATCGCGCCCGAGGTCGGTGCCGCACCGAAAGCAGGCAACAAAAAGGGAAGGCCCCCGGCCTTCCCTAGCGTAATTTGGAGCGGGAGACGAGTCTCGAACTCGCGACCTTAACCTTGGCAAGGTTACGCTCTACCAACTGAGCTACTCCCGCAAAGAGCCGGGAATTATACGGGGTCGAGACCCCCGCCTCAACCCGGCGCTCAGCCGCGCTGCGAGGCATGCGGGAGCGCCTTCCGGACGTAGTACAGCATGGATACGACCGTCAGCACTGCGGCGACGTTGATCAGGATCGTGCCCAGCCACTGGCAGTCCAGGACCTCCAACAGCAGATCGTTGTAGAGCAGCAGCGGGATGGCGATCATCTGGCTGACCGTCTTCAGCTTGCCGATGAACGCCACCGCGACGCTCCTGGCCTGCCCGAGCTTGGCCATCCACTCGCGCAGCGCGGAGATCGCGATCTCGCGGCCGATGACGATGAACGCGACGAGCGCATCGACGCGCCCGAGCTGCAGCAGCACGAGCAGCGCGCCGACGACGATCAGCTTGTCGGCCACCGGGTCCAGGAACGCGCCGAAGGCGGACATCTGGTTCAGCTTGCGCGCGAGGTAGCCGTCCAGCCAGTCCGTGAGCGCGGCGAGGACGAACACCGCGGTGGCGGCGGCGTTGCGCCGCTCGAGCGCCAGCCAGTCGTCGGGCAGGTAGAAGATGCCGATGATGAGCGGGATCAGGACGATCCGCGAAAGCGTGACGAGATTCGGCGCGTTGAAGATCATCGCGCGCCCATCGCGGCACCTTCGTGGAGGTGGCGATAGATGCGCTCGGCGAGCGGCCGGCTGATGCCCTCCACCTTCGCGATCTCGTCCACCGCCGCGGACTGCACGCCGCGCAGGCCGCCGAAATGCTCGATCAGCGCCTGGCGGCGCTTGGCGCCGATGCCGGGGATCTCGTTCAGCATCGAGGTCGTGCGCGTCCTGCCGCGGCGCGCGCGGTGGCCGACGACGGCGAAGCGATGCGCTTCGTCGCGGATCGACTGGATCAGGTGCAGCGCCGGATGCGCGGGCCCGAGCGCGAGCGTGCGCGAGCCGGATTCCACGACCAGCTCCTCGAGGCCCGCCTTGCGCGCGGGGCCTTTCGCGACGCCGACCACGCAGGCTTGGTGCAGCCCGAGATCCGCGAGCGCCGCGCGCGCGGCGTTCACCTGCCCGCGGCCCCCGTCGATCAGCAGCAGATCCGGAATGCGGCCGGCCTCCGCGGTCACCCGCTCGTAGCGGCGCGCGAGCACCTGCCGCATCGCCGCGTAGTCGTCCCCCGGCGTGATGTCGCGGATGTTGAACCGCCGGTACTCGGAGCGCTGCATCTGCTGGCGATCGTAGACCACGCAGGAGGCGACCGTGGCCTCCCCCATGGTATGGCTGATGTCGAAGCACTCGATGCGCTGCGCGCCCTCCGGGAGGCCGAGCGCCTCGCGCAGCGCGAGCAGGCGGCCCTCCTGCGTCGCCCGGTCCCGCACGCGCTGCGCGATCGCGAGCAGCGCGTTCTTGTGCGCCATGTCGAGCCAGACGCGCCGCTCGCCGTGCGACGGGCGGATGATCTGCGTGCCCTCCAGCGCGAGCTCGACCTCGGCGCCGACGACCACCAGGGCGGGCGGCGGCTGGTCCAGATAGTGCTGGGCGAGGAAGGCGCCGATCACCTCGCTCTCCACCGCGCCTTCGGCGTTCGCGGGGAAAAAGCTGCGGTCGCCGACGTGCCGGCCGCCGCGGATCATCACCAGGTTCACGCAGGGAATGCCGCCTTCGATGGCGCAAGCGACCACGTCGGCATCCACGCCGCGGTTCGACTCGACGTACTGGCGTGCCTGCACGCGCCCCAGGGCGCGCACCTGGTCGCGATAGAGCGCGGCCTCCTCGTAGCGGCGCGCGCCCGAGGCCGCGTTCATCTTGTCGTTGAGATTGCGCAGCACGTCGTCCTCTCGCCCTTCCAGGAACAGCATGGCATTGCGCACGTCCTCGGCATACGCGGCCTCGTCGATGCGGCCGGTGCACGGCGCGGTGCAGCGCTGGATCTGGTGCAGCAGGCAGGGTCGCGAGCGGTTCTCGAATACCGAGTCCTCGCAGGTCCGCACGCGAAAGACGCGCTGCAGGAGCTGGATGCTCTCGCGAACCGCGTAGGCATGGGGAAAGGGGCCGAAGTAGCGGTGCTTGCGGTCCTTTGCACCGCGATGGAAGCCCAGGCGCGGGAAGCGATGCCCCGTGATCGCCAGGTACGGATAGGACTTGTCGTCGCGGAAAAGGATGTTGTAGCGCGGCGCCAGGCTCTTGATCAGGTTGTTCTCGAGGAGCAGCGCCTCCCCTTCCGAGCGTGTCACGGTCACTTCCATGGCGGCCACCTGGGACAGCATCATCTGGATGCGCGGGCTCTGGCCGGCGTTGCGGTTGAAGTAGCTCGCCACCCGCTTCTTCAGGTCGCGCGCCTTGCCCACGTAGAGCGCGTCGCCCCCGGCGCCGAGCATGCGATAGACGCCGGGCAGCCCGGGCAGCCCGCTCACGAAAGCTTTGGGGTCGAACACGATGATTCCATTATAGATCGTGTAAAATTCGCGCCCTTTTCAGAGCAACTGCCCATGGCCAAAGTCGAAGCAGTCGAGATCCGTCCCGGCAATCTTCTCGAGTGGGACAAGCGCGTCTGGCGCGTGCTCAAGTCCTACCACGTGCACGTCGGGGGCCGCGGCGGCGCGTTCATGCAGGTCGAGATGAAGGACATCGAGGCCGGAACCAAGACGAACCAGCGCTTCCGCACCGAGGACAAGGTCGAGCGCGCGTTCGTCGATCCGCGCGACATGCAATTCCTCTACCAGGACGGCGACAGCTACGTGTTCATGGACAACGAGAACTACGAGCAGATGTCGCTCTCGGCGGAGTTCCTGGAGGGCCAGTCCGGGTTCCTGCTGCCGGAGATGGAGGTGCAGATCAATTTCTACAATGGCCGCGCGATCGGCATCCAGCTTCCGCCCTCGGTCGTCCTGACCGTGGCCGACACCGAGCCGGGCATCAAGAACTCGACCGCGACCAACAGCTTCAAGCCGGCGAAGATGGAAACCGGCATCACCGTCCAGGTGCCGCCCTTCATCAACGTCGGGGAGAAGATCAAGGTCGACACCGCCGAAGGCAAGTACATGGAAAGGGCCTGATCAGGCCAGCTTCTGCAGGATTTCGTGGGCGTCGCGGTAGGCGACGCTCTTGCGCAGATCCCTCCCGCCCTTCCGCCGCATTCGCTCGAGCCGGTCCTGCCGACCGAGCGGAACCTGCGCCAGCGAATCGAGCAGCCGGTCCAGGCCCTCCGGGTCGTTGCACAGCAGCACCATGTCGCAGCCGGCGGCGAGCGCGGCCCTCGCCCGCTCGGGCGGCCCGCCCGCGGTGCTCGCGCCCTCCATGGACAGGTCGTCGCTGAAGATCATGCCGTCGAACGCGAGCTGGGTGCGCAGGATGTCCTGCAGCCAGCGGCGCGAGTAGCCCGCCGGCTCGGCGTCCACCTGGCCGTAGACGACGTGCGCCGGCATGACGCCGGCAAGGCCCGCGGCGATCGCCTGCCGGAAGGGCACGACGTCCTTCCGGAGGATCGCGGCGAGCGCGCGGTCGTCTTTCGGCACCGCGACGTGCGAATCCGCCTCGGCATACCCATGCCCGGGAAAGTGCTTTCCGACCGACGCCATCCCGGCGTCGGCGAACCCCTCGACGATCGCGGCGCCAAGTGCGCCGGCGGCCGTCGGATCGAAGTGCAGCGCGCGGTCGCCGATGACGCTGCTTCCGCCGTAGTCGAGGTCGAGCACCGGGGCGAAGCTGAAATCGACGCCGTGGGCGGCGAGCTCCGCCCCGGCGACGTAGGCGATCGCGCGGGCAGCGCGCCGGCCGATCTCCCGGTCCCGGTCCCAGAACCTGCCCAGCGTGCGCATCGGCGGCAGGGCGGTGAATCCCTCGCGGAACCGCTGCACCCGGCCGCCCTCGTGGTCGACGCATACCGGCAGCGCAGGCTCGCGAAGCCGCTCGATCTCCTCGCACAGCGCCGCGAGCTGGGCCGGATCGGCGTAGTTGCGCGCGAAGAGGATCACCGCGCCCGCCGCGGGATGGGAAAGGCGGCGCCGATCGTCGTCCATGAGGGCCAGCCCGAGCACGTCGACCACCGCCGGGCCGGGGGGCAGCCTTACTTTTCGCATTCGAGGATCACGGTGGCGAACGCCACGCCCTTCTCGTCCGTGAGGGAAAGATGCGCGCCCGTGACCTGCCGCTGGCGCAGGAGCTCCTGCAAGGCGGGCATGAAGTGCAGCTCCGGCTTGCCCGAGGGCAGGTTGACGACCCACATGCCGTGCCAGCCGGCGGGCGAGCGGATGCCGGTGCCGAGCGCCTTGGCAAAGGCCTCCTTGGCGGCAAAGCGCTTGGCCAGGTAGCTCGCCGGCAGCCGGTGGCCCTTGAACCGGCGGAGCTCCGGCCCGGTCAGGATCTTGCGCGCGAACCGCTCGCCGAAGCGCTCGAGCGCCTTCTGGATGCGCGCGATCTCGACGACGTCGGTGCCGACGCCGAAGATCACCGCGCCGCGGCCCCCGTCATGAGCTGCTTCATCTCGCGCACCGCCTCGCGCATGCCGACGAAGACCGCGCGGCTGACGATCGCGTGGCCGATGTGCAGCTCCCGCAGGCCGGGCAGCCGGGCGACCGGCTCCACGTTGACGTAGTTCAGCGCATGGCCGGCGTTGAACCGCATCTTGTGGCCGCGGATCCCCTCCCCGGCCTTGCGGATCTTCTCGATCTCGGCGACCACCGCGGGGCTTTCCTCGTCGCGGCCCTTGGAATGGAAGGCATGGGCATACGGGCCGGTGTGGACCTCGCATACGGCGACGCCGACGCGCGCGGCCGCCTCGACCTGGCGCAGGTCGGCATCGATGAACGCCGAGACCACGATTCCCGCTTCCTTCAGCCTGGCGATCTTGCCCTTCAGCGCCGCTTCGTGGGCGGCGACGTCCAGCCCGCCTTCGGTGGTCACCTCATGGCGGCCTTCCGGCACGAGCATCGCCATCTCCGGCCTGATCCGGCAGGCGATCGCGACCATCTCGTCGGTCGCGGCCATCTCCAGGTTGAGGCGGATGTGGGTCAGCTCGCGCAGGCGCCGCACGTCCTCGTCCTGGATATGGCGCCGGTCCTCCCGCAGGTGCACCGTAATCCCGTCGGCGCCGCCCAGGTGCGCCTCGACCGCCGCCCACACGGGGTCGGGCTCGTAGGTGCGCCGCGCCTGGCGCACCGTGGCGACGTGGTCTACGTTCACACCGAGCTCGATCATGCAGGCGCCATCATAGTTCGTTCAGCTCGGCGAGGATCGCGCGGGTATGCAGCATCTGGCCGTGCAGGCGGTAGCCGATCAGCATGCGCATGAGCGCGCGCGCCTGCTCGCGCGTCTCCGGCCGGGCATACTCGTCCCGGGAGATCTCGAGCAGCGTGCGGCCGCTGACCACGGCCTCGCCCGAAGGCGCCCCCCGGGCAGCGACCGGGCCGCGCTCGGGCTCATAGACGTAGAGTCGCTCGGGGTCGATCGGCCGGTGCTCGGCATCCTGCTCCAGCGCCGGCGCATAGCCGAGCTCGGCCAGGAGGCGCTTCTCGAACGATCGCAGGACCGGCGCGGGCGCCTGGCCCGTGGCGAGCGCAGTCAGGGAAGCGGCGTAGAAATCGAAGAGGTCCTCGTGGGGATCGTCGCGCGGCAGCAGCTTCAGGATCAGCTCGTTCACGTAGAAGCCGCACATCAGGCCGATCCCGGCCAGCGTGCGCGACGCCCCGGCCCACTCCACCGTGGTCAGCGTGGCGAGCTCCGACGCACCCGTCCAGCCCAGGCGCAGCGGGTGGAAGGCGAGCAGGACGCCGCGCATCGACGAGCGCGGCCTGCGCGCGCCGCGCGCCAGCATCGCCACGCGGCCGAAGCGCCGCGTGAAAGCCTCGACGATGAGGCTGGTCTCCTTGTACGGGTACGTATGGAGCACGTACCCCGGCTCCTGGTCCGCGCGCCGCTTACTCATACCCGAGCTGCTTGAGCACGCGCGCGTCGTCGGTCCACGCCTTGCGCACCTTCACCCAGACGCCGAGGTAGACCTTGCCGCCGAAGAGCTTCTCCATCTCCTTGCGCGCATGCGTCGCCATCGCTTTCAGCTTGGCGCCGCCGGCGCCGATCACCATCGCCTTCTGGCTGTCGCGCTCGACGAGGATCACCGCCTCGACGCGGCGAAACGGGCGCTGCGGCGAGCTCTCGTCCTTGAAGCTCTCGATCACGACCTCGCACCGGTACGGCAGCTCCTCGCCCATCTGCTCGAAGAGCTGCTCGCGCAGCAGCTCGGCGGCGAAGAAGCGCTCGTCCTTGTCGGTAAGCTGGTCCCCGGGATAGAGATCCTCACTCTCGGGCAGCGCCTCGCGCACTACGCGCAGCAGCTCCTCGACGTTCTTCCCGGTGCGCGCGCTGACGGGCACGACGGCGCGGAAGTCCCGCGCGCCGGACAGGCGCGCGAGATAGGGAATCATCTCCTGGCGCGCCTTGAGCCCGTCGATCTTGTTGACCACCGCGATGACGGTCTGCTCGGCCGGGATGCGCTCCAGGGCGGCCCGGTCCTCCGGCGTGAAGCGCAGCGCCTCGACGACGAACAGGGCGACGTCGGCGTCGCGCCCCGCCTCGGTGGCGCGGCGGTTGAGCGCGCGCTGCAGCGTGCTGCGGGCCTTCAGCTGCTGCCCGGGCGCGTCGACGAACACGTACTGGCAATCCTTGCGCGTCAGGATGCCCGTCACGAGATGACGGGTCGTCTGCGCGCGCGGCGAGACGATGGAGAGCTTCTGCCCCACGATCCGGTTGAGCAGGCTCGACTTGCCGGTGTTCGGCCGCCCGACGATGCCGATCGTCCCGGCGCGGTGCGCGCTCATGGCTTGCCCAGCCGCCCGAGCATGGCCCCCGCGGCGTTCTGCTCGGCCTGCTGGCGCGATGCGCCCGTGCCGGTCTCGGTCAGCCCGAGGTCCGCCAGGACGCAGGCGACCTCGAACAGGTTCGCCGTGGCGCTGTGCTTCTCGCCGACCAGCCGGTACTCCGGCAGCGGCTTGTGCCGGGCATGCATGAGCTCCTGGAGCTGCGTCTTCGCGTCCTTCTGCACCGACGCCGGATCGATGCCGGCCAGCCTTTCCGCGTAGGCCCGGTCGATGGCCCGGCGGGCGGCGTCATATCCCCCGTCCAGGAAAATCGCGCCGAACACCGCTTCCACGGCGTCGGCGACGACCGAGGCCGTCAGCGGTGCCCCGGCGCCGGTACGCACCAGCGGGGCGACCCCGAGACCGTGGCCGAGCTCATTCAGCGTTTCCTTGCGCACGAGCTGCGCGCGCAGGCGGGTGAGCTTGCCCTCCGGCAGGTCCGGGAAGCGGGCGTACAGCGCTTCCGCGATCGCGCAGCCGAGGACTCCGTCGCCGAGGAACTCGAGGCGCTCGTTGTGCTGCGCGCCCGAGCTGCGATGCGCCAGGGCCTGCTCGAGGAGGTCCGGGCGGGAGAACCGGTGGCCGAGCTGCCGTTCCAGGGCTTCGCGCTGCGACAAGGCCCGCTATGGCTTCGAGGTACCGTTGAAGTCCACGAACAGGCCGACGTTGCCGAACAGCGGGACTTCCTTGCGATAGGAGAAGCTGATGACCACGTCACCGCCATCCTTGGTGACCTCCAGGTCGGTCGCCTTCACGGCCTGGATGTCGTCGATGGTGGCGCGCGCGTCGAACGCCTTGCGCACTTCGTTCACCGACGAGGTCTTCGAGCGGTCGGCGGCGATCGCCTCGATCGCGCTCTGGGCCTTGCCGAACTCGATGTAGGCCGGAATCAGCTTCAGGCTGAAGATCGCGACCACCACCACGACGAACAGGATCATGATCAGCCCGACCAGGCTGACTCCGCGCTGACGCTGGGTCATCTTTTTTCTCCCTTACCTGAAGGCGCCGAACCGGCCGAGCTCGTTCAGGTTCAGCCAGATGAAGAACGCCTTGCCGACGATGTTCTCGTCGGGCACGAAGCCCCACACCCTGCTGTCGCTCGAGTTGTCCCGGTTGTCGCCCATGACGAAATAGTGGCCCGGCGGCACGGTGCACGCGAGGCCGTTCGTATTGTATTGACAATTCGAGGCGAACGGGAATGCGCGCCCGCCGGCGACGAACGCGGGCGCATCCTCCTCGATCAGGATCTCGTGGGTCGCGCCGTTCAGCGTCTCGGCGAAGCGCCGGGAGAACTGCATGCGCTCCCGCGAGAGGTAGTCGTCCACCTGGCGCGTGGGCACCGGGACGCCGTTCAGCGACAGGCGCTTGTTCCGGTATTCCACGCGATCCCCCGGGACGGCTACGACGCGCTTGATGTAATCGAGCGACGGGTCCTCCGGGTAGCGGAACACCATCACGTCCCCGCGCTGCGGCGAGTCGAGCGCGATGATCTTCCGGTTCACGACCGGCAGGCGGAGCCCGTACTTGAACTTGTTGACCAGGATGAAGTCGCCGACCAGCAGCGTCGGCACCATCGAGCTGGACGGGATCTTGAACGGCTCGACGAGGAACGAGCGCAGCACGAACACGATCAGGATCACCGGGAAGAAGCTGACCGAGTACTCCACCCACCAGGGCTGCTTGCCCTCGGGCTTCCTTCTCTTCCTCAGGAAGGCGATCTCGAGCAGCCACACCAGCCCGGTGACCACCAGCAGGACCAGCAGGAAAAGAGCGAAGCTCAACGCGCTTTCCTCACCGCATTTTTCACGAGTCGCCCCGCTGCAGCACCGCCAGGAACGCCTCCTGCGGAATCTCCACCGAGCCGACCTGCTTCATGCGCTTCTTGCCCTCTTTCTGCTTGTCGAGCAGCTTGCGCTTGCGCGTCACGTCGCCGCCGTAGCACTTGGCGATCACGTTCTTGCGCAGGGCCTTGACGTTGTCGCGCGCGATGATGTGCCCGCCGATGGCGGCCTGGATGGCGACGTCGAACATCTGCCGCGGGATCAGGCCGCGCAGGCGGGTGACGAGGTCCCGGCCGCGCAGCTGGGCCGTGGAGCGGTGGACCATGCTCGAGGGCGCGTCGACGCGATCGCCGTTGACCAGGATGTCCAGGCGCACCATGTCGGCGGCGCGGTATTCCTTGAACTCGTAGTCGAGCGAGCCGTAGCCGCGCGTCGCCGACTTCAGCCTGTCGAAGAAATCCAGCACCACCTCGTTGAGCGGCAGGTCGTAGGAGATGACGACGTGGCGCGCGGAGTAATGCATGTTGGTCTGCACGCCGCGCTTGTCGGTGCACAGCGAGATCACCGGGCCGACGTAGTCCTGCGGCACGAAGATCTTGCAGGCCATGATGGGCTCGCGGAACTCCTCGATCGTCTCCACCGGCGGAAGGCGCGACGGGTTGGAGATCTGCTCGACCGAGCCGTTGCGCAGCAGCACCTCGTAGACGACCGAGGGCGCGGTGGTGATCAGACTCATGCCGTACTCCCGCTCGAGCCGCTCCTGCACGATGTCCATGTGCAGCAGGCCGAGGAAGCCGCAGCGGAAGCCGAAGCCGAGCGCCTGCGATGTCTCGGGCTCGTAGTGCAGCGAGGAATCGTTGAGGTGCAGCTTCTCGAGCGCCTCGCGCAGTGCCTCGTATTCGTTCGCCTCGACGGGGTACAGGCCGGCGAACACCTGGGGCTTGATCTCCTTGAAGCCCGGCAGGGCCTTCGCCGCCGGGTTCTTCTCATACGTGAGGGTGTCGCCCACCTTGGCGGCGCGCAGCTCCTTGATGCCGGCGGTCACGAACCCGACCTCGCCCGCGCGCAGGTCGTTCTTCGCCTGCGACTTGGGCGTGAACACGCCGATCTGGTCGGACAGGTAGGTCGCGCCCGTGCTCATGAGCTGGATCTTCTCCTTCGACCGCAGGGTGCCTTCCATCACGCGGACCAGCATCACGACGCCGACATAGTTATCGAACCAGGAATCGATGATCAGCGCCTGCAGCGGCGCGTCCGGGTCGCCGCTCGGGGGCGGCACCTTGGCGATGACCGCCTCGAGGATCTCGGCGACGTTCTCGCCGGTCTTCGCGCTGACCCGCAGCGCGTCGCTGGCGTCGATGCCGATGACGTCTTCGATCTCCTGGATCGCCTTGTCGGGATCCGAGGACGGCAGGTCGATCTTGTTCAAGACGGGAATGACCTCCACTCCCTGCTCGGTCGCCGTGTAGCAGTTCGCGACGGTCTGCGCCTCCACGCCCTGCGAGGCGTCCACCACCAGGATCGCGCCTTCGCAGGCTGCCAGGGAGCGGCTGACCTCGTAGGAGAAGTCCACGTGTCCCGGCGTGTCGATCAGGTTGAGCAGGTAGGTGTTGCCGTCCTTCGCCTTGTACTGCAGCGCCGCGGTCTGCGCCTTGATCGGGATCCCGCGCTCGCGCTCGAGATCCATCGAGTCGAGCACCTGCTCCGCCATCTCGCGGTCGGCGAGCCCGCCGCACATCTGGATGAAGCGACCCGCGAGCGTCGACTTGCCGTGGTCGATGTGCGCGATGAACGAGAAGTTGCGGATACGGGACAGGGCCATAGATAAGAAAAAAGGGTGCCGAGGCACCCTCTTTCAGCCCGCTATTCTAGCGGTAAAGGTCAGCCCTTATCCGTCAGCCCCGAGACGGTGACGAAGGCGGTCGACTCGCCGCGTCGGACCTGCAGCGTGATCACGGCGTTCCGGTCCAGCGCCGCGAGGAGCCGGTTGAACTGGTCCACGCTGCGCAGCTCGGTCTGCTGGCCCTTGTGGGCCATCATCAGCAGGACGTCGCCCTTGCGCACCTCGGCCTTCGCATCGGGCCGCACCTCCAGCACGAGCACGCCGTGGCCGAGCCCCTGGGACTTCCTCTGCTCGGCCGGGACTTCGCCCACGACGATGCCCAGGCGGTTCGCCGGCGCCTCGGCCTGCGGCTTGGCGCGCGGCTTGTCGGCAGCGGCAATCCGCTCTTCCTGCAGCTCGCCCACGGTGAGCGTGAGGTTCCTGCGCGTGCCCTTGCGCCATACCTCGAGGCTCGACTGCGCGCCCGGCCGGGTCGAGCCGACGATGCGCGGCAGGTCGCTGGAGCTCTCCACCGTCTTGCCGTCGAACGCGAGGATGATGTCGGTCGCCTCGACGCCCGCCTTGTCGGCCGGGCTGCCCTTCTCCACGGAGTTCACCAGCGCCCCGCGCGGCCGGTCCAGGCCGAAGGAGGTCGCGAGGTCGCGGGTCACCTCCTGGATCACCACGCCGATGCGGCCGC
The DNA here is from genome assembly GCA_965233165.1 of uncultured bacterium. GTDB lineage: Bacteria > Pseudomonadota > Gammaproteobacteria > Burkholderiales > SG8-39 > SCGC-AG-212-J23. The sequence continues at coordinate 35,639 of CBDDRX010000076.1, forward strand.
GTGCGACGCGGCCCTTGTCGCGCAGCTGCTTCTGGATGTCGAGGGCGACGTCGATCGGGATCGCGAACGACAGGCCCATGAAGCCGCCGGTGCGGCTGTAGATCTGGGAGTTGATGCCGATCACCTCGCCGCGCATGTTGAACAGCGGCCCGCCCGAGTTGCCCGGGTTGATGGCCACGTCGGTCTGGATGAACGGGACGAAGTTCTCCTGCGGCAGCGAGCGGCCCTTGGCGCTGACGATCCCGGCGGTGACGGTATTCTCGAAGCCGAACGGCGAGCCGATCGCGACCACCCATTCCCCGACCTTGAGCTTCGTCGGGTCGCCGAACTTGACCGTCGGCAGGTTGCTGCCCTCGATCTTGATCAGGGCCACGTCGGTGCGGCGGTCGGCGCCGATCACCTTCGCCTTGAAGTCGCGCTTGTCGGTGAATTTCACGTTGATCTCGTCCGCGCCATCGACCACGTGCGCGTTGGTGAGGATGTAGCCGTCGTTCGAGATGATGAAGCCCGAGCCGAGCGAGCGGCTTTCCGGACGCCCCGGCCCGGGACCCGGCTGCCCGGGCTGCGGGCGCGGGATGAAGCGGCGGAAGAACTCCTGGATCTCCTCGTCCTCGATCCCGGGCACCTGCGGCAGCGCGCCGGTGCGCCGGGGCGCCTGGGTCGTGCTGATATTGACGACCGCGTTGCCCTGGTCGTCGACCAGCCGGGTGAAATCGGGCAGGACCTGCGTCTGCGCGACGCCGGCGGCGCAGAAGCCGGCCAGCCACAACGCCGCAAGGGCTCGAAGAATTCGCATCATTGCTCTCCTGACAATCCTGTTATTGGGGCCGCCGGTACTCGACTGCATCCGCGATGCGCTGCACGCTGAGCGCGGGCGCTTCCCCGACCACGGTCACCCTGTGGTTGGACACCTCGCGGGTGTAGATATGGATCGCGCCCATGCTGGCCAGTCCGGTGCGCACGGTACCGCGTCCCTCGAGGGGCTCGATGAACACGGAGACGGCGGCGAGGCCGTCCGAGTACACGACCTGGTTGACCGGACGGGAATCGCCCAGCCGGCGCTTGAGCTCCACGACCTTCTGGAACCCGGGCAACTCGCGGCTGAGCCGCCAGCCCGGCATCGTCGTCGGCGACGCTTCCGCGTCCTCGACCCGCCAGGAGGCGGCCGCGTGCTGCGGCTTGATCATCTCGCGCGTCACCCCGCCCAGGGAGAGCTCGGTGAAGGTGAACCGCTCGATGGGCTGGCCGCCGGCATCGAGGGTCACTGCCTTCAGGAGCATGCCCGTCTTCGTGTCCGCGTAGAGCCGATGGCCGTAGCGCAGGTTGTCCTTCGGCCGAAGCGCGATCTCGCGGCACTCGAATCCCGCCACGCGGTGCAGCTCCCCGAGGCTGATGTCGTAGTGCCGCGCAAGGGACGTGACGCGCTCCGGCAGGAGCGCGGGAAACTCGCGCTCGGGCGTGCGCCGGTCGACCTTGACCACCTTGCTGTCGGGCAGGTAGCAGCGCACCACGTCGCGGGTGCGCACGATCTCGCGCGGCACCCCGTCCATCACCTCGAGCTTCTCGACGTCGCCGGACGCATCGACGTAGCGGGTGATCCGCGAGGTCTCGGTCCGCCCGTCCTGCTGGTAGACGAACGTGCCCTTGTAGGAAAGCTTCTGCGTCGCGTCGTGGATGCGCCGCAGCCAGGCGAGGGCCTCCGGCGGCTGCGCGTGGGCGGCCGCCGCCGCGATGGCGAGGGCAAACGCGACGAGCGCCCGGGCGGCCGCGCTCATCGGCTTACCGGACGTCCTTCGTTGGCCTGGCTCGAGACCGTACGCGCGTAGGGGGCCATGCCTTGCAGGGAGACGCGCGGCGAAAAGCCCTGGTGGGCGAGCAGATAGTCCGGCGTGCCGCTCGGCAGGGGAACGAGCTGCGGCTTGGGCGGCTCCGGCTGCACCGCGGCGACCGGCACCGCCGATGGCGCACCGCCCTGCTGCGGCGCGAAGGCGAGGTAGCCGACCAGGCTCACGCCCGCCACGCCGGCGGCGGCCGCCGCCGGGATGGCGTACCAGGGGCGGGGCTCCGCCCGCTTGTCCCACTGCGCGCGTCGCGGCGCGAGCACCGTCGGCTCCTTCTCGAGCCGCTGCGCAACGCGGGCGGCGAAGCCCGGCGCCAGGAGCCGGGTATCCCGCATCGCGTCGCTGATGAGGTGGTAGGCGCGCCAGGTGTCGCGGGCATCGCCCCCGTCCTTGAGCGCGTCGATCGCATGCGCGGCTTCCCCGTCCGCGAGCTCCCCGTCCATCAGTGCCGAAATCTTCTCTTTCATGATCGGTTCCTTACCAACGCTTGTCCTTGCTCGTGTCGAGCAGCGGCCGCAGCTGCCCGGCGATCGCTTCGCGCGCCCGGAAGATCCGCGAGCGGACCGTTCCGATCGGGCAGTCCATCGCTCTTGCGATGTCCTCGTAGCTCATGCCTTCGATCTCGCGCATCTGGATCGCGGTCCTCAGCTCTTCCGGCAGCTGCTCGATCGTCCTGTTCACCGTCTCGGCGATCTCGCTCGTCAGCAACGCGCTCTCCGGCGTGTTGATGTCGCGCAGCTGCTCTCCTTCGTCGAATCCTTCGGCCTCCTCGGCCTCCACCTCGGTCGAGGTCGGCGCCCGCCGACCCATGGCCATGAGATAGTTCTTGGCCGTATTAATTCCAATCCGGTACAGCCACGTGTAGAACGCGCTGTCGCCACGGAACGCGGGGAGGGCCCGGTAGGCCTTGATGAACGCTTCCTGCGTCACATCCTCGACCTCGGCCGGATCGCGGATGAAGCGCGACAAGAGCCGCGCCAGCTTCCGCTGGTACTTCTCGACGAGCAGGTTGAACGCCTGCTTGTCGCCGCCTTGCGCCCGCACGACCAGCTGCCGGTCGATCTCGCGCTCAGACATCGCTGCGCTCGATCAGGCCGGCGCGTGCAGCGCGCCGCGAGGGTTCCCCGCCCCCGGACCAACATGCCCCGGTTCCACACGCCCGGGTGCAACGCCTATGTGCCACAGACACACGCACTTTGAAATAGTTCGACGATCAGTGTACGGCCGGCGCCGCGGGCAACCGCCCCCAGAGCGTCCACAGGCGCAGGCGCCGGAAGGACGGCTCGTCCAGCATGCCGCGGGTGACGAGAACGGTCCGCCGCGACGGGCGCCTGACGGGAAGCGTCACCAGCCAGCGGCTGACGTAGCGGCGCTCGCCGAGTTCGGCGGACAACCTTGCACGGTCTGCAAGCTCGAGGGTCACCGCGTCGGCGTCAACCTCGATGGCCCGGACCGAGCCGGGGGAACGCAGCAGCGCCCGGCTCCATGCGGCCGCAAGCCCGAGGCCGAGCAGCGCAGCCGAAAGCAGCACCCCGGAGGCGCCGCCGACGCTCGCATAGGCGCTCGCGGCGGCGGCAGCGTGCGCAAGAACGATTGCTGCGGCGAGCGGGAAGGAAGGCCTGAGCTCGAACCGGCTCAAAGGCGGGAGAAGATCAGGCTGCCATTCGTTCCGCCGAAGCCGAAGGAATTGGACAGCGCCACCCGGATCGGCATCTTGCGCGCCGCGTTCGCGGCGTAGTCGAGGTCGCAGGCCGGATCCGGCGTCCTGAGGTTGATCGTGGGCGGGGAGACCTGGTCGCGGATCGCCAGCGCGCTGAATACCGCCTCCACTCCGCCCGCCGCGCCCAGCAGGTGGCCGGTCATCGACTTGGTGGAGTTCACCACCACCTTCGAGGCGCGCTCGCCGAGCAGGCGCTTGATCGCGATCGTTTCCGCGACGTCGCCCAGCGGCGTGGACGTGCCATGGGCGTTGATGTAGTCGATTGCGGCGCTCTCCAGGCTGGCATCCTTCAGGGCGTTGCGCATCGCACGGAAGCCGCCGTCGCCGTCCTCCGGCGGGGCAGTCATGTGGTAGGCATCGGCCGAGACGCCGTAGCCGACCAGCTCGCAATAGATCCGCGCGCCCCTCGCCTTCGCGTGCTCGTACTCCTCGAGCACCATGGCGCCGGCCCCTTCGCCGAGCACGAACCCGTCGCGGTCCTTGTCCCATGGCCGGCTGGCCGTGGCCGGATCGTCGTTGCGCGTCGACAGCGCGCGCGCGGCGGCGAAACCGCCGATTGCCAGCTCGGTGACCACGGCCTCGGCGCCACCCGCGATCATGACGTCGGCCTCGCCGTAGCGGATCGACTTGCCCGCCTCGCCGATGCAGTGCGTCGAGGTCGTGCACGCCGTCACCATCGCCAGGTTCGGCCCCTTCGCGCCCAGCTCGATGGAGAGCAGCCCGGCGATCATGTTGATGATCGTCCCGGGGATGAAGAACGGCGAGATGCGCCGCGGCCCATTCTTCTGCAGCTCCGCGTCCATCGCCTCGATGAGCGGCAGGCCGCCGATGCCGGAGCCGAAGTTGATGCCGACGCGCTCCGCGTTCTCCGGCGTCACCTGCAGGCCGCAGTCGCGCCACGCCTGCAGCCCGCTCGCCATCCCGTAGTGGATGAACGTGTCCATGCGCCTTGCTTCCTTTACGGACAGGTACGGCGCGACGTCGAACGCCTTCACCTCGCCCGCGATCTGGCAGGCGAGGCGCGACGGGTCGAACTTGGTGATGCGGGTGATGCCGGACTTGCCGGCGATCGCGGCGTCCCAGGCTTCCTGGACCGTGTTGCCGATGGGCGAGACGATCCCGAGGCCGGTGACGACGACTCGGCGGCGTGTCACTTAGGTCTTGGCGTGAGCCTTGATGTAGTCGACCGCCTGCTGGACGGTGGTGATCTTCTCCGCCTCCTCGTCCGGGATCTCGGTCTCGAACTCCTCCTCCAGCGCCATGACGAGCTCGACGGTGTCGAGCGAATCGGCTCCCAGGTCGTCGACGAAGGACGATTCGTTCTTGATCTCGCCTTCGTTCACGCCCAGCTGCTCGGCGATGATTTTCTTGACGCGTTGTTCTACGTTTTCCATCCGATTGCTCCTCAGGACTGCGGAAAAGGGACCGGCAAAATCGGGGGCGTATTTTACGCCATATACATGCCGCCGTTGACGTGGAGCACCGCGCCGGTCACATAGCCTGCCTGCGGCGATGCAAGGTAGGCGACCGCCGCGGCGATGTCCTCGGGCGCGCCGAGCCTGCCGAGCGGCACGTGCTCGAGCAGCATCCTGCGCTGCTCGTCCGAGAGCGCCCGCGTCATGTCGGTATCGATGAATCCCGGCGCGACGCAGTTGACCGTGATGTTGCGGCTGCCGAGCTCCGCGGCGAGCGACTTCGTCATGCCGACCACGCCGGCCTTCGCCGCGGCGTAGTTGGCCTGGCCGGGATTGCCGGAGGCGCCGACCACCGAGGTGATGTTGATGATCCGCCCCCAGCGCGCCTTCATCATGCCGCGCATCACCGCGCGGGACAGGCGAAAGACGGCCCGCAGGTTCGTGTCGATGACCTCGTCGAACTCCGCGTCCTTCATGCGCAGCGCCAGGTTGTCGCGCGTGATGCCGGCGTTGTTGACGAGGATCGCGATGTCCCCCGCCTCCGCCTGGATCGCCTTCAGGACCGCCTCCGCGCCGGCGGCGTCGGTGACGTTCAGCGCCCTGCCGAGGACCTCCGGGGACGAAAGCGATCGCGCGCCGGTCTCGGTCGTGGCGGTGCCGTAGACCTTCGCGCCCTGCTTCGCCAGCTCGAGCGCAATCGCCTTGCCGATTCCGCGCGACGCCCCGGTGACGAGGGCTACCTTTCCTTCGAGCATCTCAGCCTCCCCTGATCGCCTGCAGCGCCTGCTCGAGCGAAGCGCGGTCCGCCAGCGTAAAGGACTGCGCCTCGGGCGCGATCCGCTTCGTGAACCCGGCGAGCACCTTGCCCGGGCCGCATTCGACGATGTGCGTCGCGCCGGAAGCGACCATCGCCCGCACGCCCTCGACCCAGCGCACCGGCGAGGCGGCCTGGCGCACCAGCGCGTGCCGGATGTCGTCGGGCCGGGCCTCCATCTTCACGTCCACGTTGTTCAGCACCGGTATGAGCGGCGCCTGCACCACGACCTTCTGCAGCTCGCCCTGCAGCTTCTCGCCGGCGGGCTTCATCAGGCTCGAATGAAAGGGCGCGCTCACCGGAAGCGCCATGGCGCGCTTGGCGCCGCGCCCCTTGCAGGCCTCGATCGCGCGCGCGACCGCGTCCTTCTCGCCGGCGATCACGACCTGCCCCGGCGCGTTGAAATTGACCGCCTGCACGACGCCGCCGGCTTCCGCGCACGCGGCACGCACGCCGTCGTCGTCGAGTCCGAGGATCGCCGCCATGGCGCCCTGCCCGGCCGGTACCGCCTCCTGCATCGCCTGGGCGCGAAAGCGCACCAGCGGCAGGCAGTCGCGGAACGCCAGCGCCCCGGAGGCCACCAGCGCGGTGTACTCGCCGAGGCTGTGTCCAGCCACGACGGCCGGCTTGGGGCCGCCGAGCGCGAGCCACGCGCGGTACGCCGCATAGCCCGCGGTCACCATGGCGGGCTGCGTGTTGACCGTCAGGCCGAGGTCCTCCGCCGGACCCTCGTCGAGAAGGCGAACGAAGTCGGCGCCGAGCACGGCGGACGCCTCGTCGCGGACGGCGTCGACCTCCGGCAGGCCGGCGTAGCCTTTCAGCATGCCGACTGCCTGCGAGCCCTGGCCGGGAAATACGAATGCGATCTTCATAGCGTCGCCAGCGTGGCGCCCCAGGTAAAACCGCCGCCGACGCCCTGCATCAGGACGCGGTGGCCGGCGCGGATCTTCCCCGCGCGCACGTACTCGTCGAGCGCGAGCGGCACCGAGGCCGCCGAGGTGTTGCCGTGGTGGTCGACCGTGACCACGAGCTTCTCCGGCGGGAGGCCGAGGCGGCGCGCGGTCGCATCGAGGATGCGCACGTTCGCCTGGTGCGGGATCAGCCAGTCGACCTGTTCCAGGGTCATGCCGGCGGCCGCGACCGTCTCGCGCGCCACTTCGTCGAGCACCCGCACCGCGAATTTGAAGACGCCCGGCCCGTTCATCTGCAGGTAGGGCGAGCCGACGATGCAGCCCTTCGAGACGTTGCCCGGCACGCAGAGCAGGTCCACCTGGCTGCCATCGGCGTGCAGCCGGCTCGCATGGATGCCGGGCTTCGCGTCGGCGCTCAGAACCACCGCGCCCGCCCCGTCGCCGAACAGCACGCATGTCCCGCGGTCGTTCCAGTCGAGGATGCGCGAGAACACTTCCGCGCCGACGACCAGCGCCTTTCCGGCGCTGCCGCTCTTGATGAAGCTGTCCGCCACGGACAGGCCGTAGACGAAGCCGCTGCACACCGCCTGGACGTCGAAGGCCGGGCAGCCTTTCACGCCGAGCTTCGCCTGCAGCAGGCAGGCGGTGCTCGGAAAGATGTAGTCGGGCGTGGAGGTGGCGACCACGATCAGGTCGATGTCCTCCGCGCGGACGCCCGCGGCCTGGAGCGCGGCGCGGCTTGCTTCCAGCGCGAGGTCGCTCGAAGCCTGGCGGTCCTCGGCGATGTGGCGCTGGACGATTCCCGTTCGCTCGCGAATCCACGCGTCGCTCGTATCGAGACCGCGCGCCGCGAAGTCGTGGTTGGTCATCACGCGCTGCGGGAGGTAGCTGCCCGTCCCGACGATCCGCGAATAGGTCATTGGAGCTGCGCCATCCGCTGCGCGATGCGCTGCGGGACGTCGTTGTGCACTTCGTTCAGCGCGTTGTCGAGCGCGTGGCCGAAGGCGGGCACGTCGGCGCCGCCGTGGCTCTTGATGACGATGCCCTTCAGGCCGAGCAGGCTCGCGCCGTTGTAGCGGCCCGGGTCCATGCGCGCCTTGAGGGCCTTGCGCACCGGCGACGCCATCGCCGCTGCGAGCATCCGCCACGGGTTGCGGGTGAACTCCTGGCGCAGGAACCCGACGATCATGTGCGCGACCCCCTCGGAGGCCTTGAGCACCGCGTTGCCGACGAAGCCGTCGCAGACCACCACGTCGGTCGTCCCCTTGAAGATGTCGTCACCTTCCACGTTGCCGTAGAAGTTGAGGCCGCTTGCGCGCAGCAGCTCGCCGGCGCGCTTCACCGTATCGTTGCCCTTGATGTCTTCCACGCCGATATTGAGCAGCCCGACCGAGGGCTTCTCCTTGTGCTCCACGGAGGCGACCAGCATCGCGCCCATCACGCCGAACTGCATCAGCTGCTCGGCGGTGCAATCGACGTTGGCGCCCAGGTCGAGCACGTAGGTGAAGCCGCCCTTCATGTTCGGCAGCACCGTCGCGATCGCCGGGCGCTCCACGCCGGGGATCGTCTTGAGCACGAAGCGCGAGATCGCCATGAGCGCGCCCGTATTCCCCGCGCTCACGCAGGCGTGCGCCGCGCCGGCCTTCACGAGGTTGACCGCCACGCGCATCGAGGAATCCTTCTTGAGGCGCATCGCCTGCGCGACCGGCTCGTCGGAGCCCACGACCTCCGAGGCCGCCTGCACGCGCAGGCGCGTCCCGGCGGCGGCGCGGCGCGCCTCGAGCTCGGGCTGCACGGCTTCCGCGCGCCCCACGAGAATGAGCGAGACCTCCGGATGCCGCGCCTGGAACGCGAGCGCGGCGGGCACCGTGACGCGGGGACCGTGATCGCCCCCCATGCAATCGACGGCTACGGTGACCAGCGGGACTACTCGTCTTTGCTCTTGACGACCTTCTTGCCGCGGTAGAACCCGGTTGCGCTGACGTGGTGGCGCAGGTGCGTCTCGCCGCTGGTCGGCTCGACCGCGAGGGCGGGATTCGTCAGGTGGTCGTGCGCACGGCGCATGTTGCGGCGCGACGGCGATTTCTTGTTCTGCTGGACTGCCATGGTGATGCTCCTTTGTAAATTCGTCGTGATGCCTGTTTTCAGTGCCGGTCGCGCAGCAAGCCGCGCAGCTCGGCAAACGGTGAAGCCTTGCCTTCCTTCCCCTGCTCGCCGGCTGCATCGCAGCGCGCGTGGCGCGGCGCGTACGGCAGGGCGAGGATCAGCTGCTCCTCCACCAGGTCCGCGAGGACCATCTGCTTCCCGCCGAGCACGCGGTCCGGCGCATTCGCGTCGACGGGATCCGCGTCGATCTCTTCCTGCGTCGCGGCGAGGACGAGAATCTGCTCCTCGTCGACCGCCGATGGCATCGCCTCGAGGCAGCGCTGGCAGCGCAGCTGCAACGTTCCCTTCACGCGAAGCCGCAAGCTCGGGCGCCCGTGCGCGTCGAGGATTCCCGCGACCGCGTACTCGACTTCCCCTGCATCCGAAGCCAGCTGGTCCTGCAGGCGGGGGAAGCCGCTCAGCGGCATCCGCCCTTGCTGCATCGCGCCGGCCGACGCGAACTCGAAGCCGTCGATCACCGGCTGGTGCGACATAAGGGCGCGGATGATACCATTTCCAAAAAACCCGCGTCAAAACAAAGTCATGCCTCAATCTCGCCGCCTTGTCCTTGCCTCCACCTCGCGCTATCGCAGGGAGCTCCTCGCGCGCCTCGGCCTGGACTTCGAGACGGCATCGCCTGCGTGCGACGAAACGCCGCTGCCCGGGGAAGCCCCGGGCGCTACGGCGCTGCGCCTCGCGATCGGCAAGGCCAGATCGCTGGAGAACGATTTTCCGGACTCGCTCGTCATCGGCGCCGACCAGGTCGCATCCCTCGGCGCCGAGCGCCTGGACAAGCCGGGAAACCACGAGACGGCCGTGCGCCAGCTGCGCGCATTGAGCGGAAAGTCCGCCCACTTCGATACCGCGGTCGCCCTCCTTGATACCCGAAGCGGGACGGTGCAATCCGCGGTCGTGCCCTGCGACGTCGTGTTCCGTGGGCTCGACGAGCGGCGGATCGAGGCGTACCTGCGACGCGAGCAGCCCTACGACTGCGCGGCGAGCGCGAAGGCCGAAGGCCTCGGGATCGCGCTCATCGCGCGCATCGACACCCAGGACCCGACCGCGCTGATCGGCCTGCCGCTGATCGCACTCAGCGCGATGCTGGAAAAAGCCGGATTGCCGGCCGTTTGATCCTCTACGCCATCCCGACGCCGCTCGGCGGCGCCGCCGCCGATGCCCTGCCTGCTCCCGCGATCGCGACGATCCGGGGCTTGAACGACTTCGTGGTGGAAAACGCAAAATCGGCGCGCGCGTTCCTCGGCGAGCTGGGCATGCCGGTGCGCGAGCTGAGCCTGGTGGAAGTGAACGGCGCGGATCTGCTCAAGCCGTTGCGCGAAGGCCGGCCGCTCGGGCTTTTGTCGGAAGCGGGCTGCCCTGCGATCGCGGATCCCGGGGCGTCCCTCGTCGAGGCGGCGCACCGCGACGGTTACCGGGTGGTCCCCTTGATCGGTCCCTCCTCGCTGATCCTCGCGCTGATGGCCTCGGGCCTGGAAGGGCAGCGCTTCGCCTTCTGCGGCTACCTGCCGCGGGAAGCGCCCGAGCGCGAGAAGCGCATCCGGCACCTCGAGCGGCGCTCGCGCGAGGAGCGCGAGACGCAGATCTTCATCGAGACCCCCTACCGCAACGAGGCCCTGCTCGCTGCGCTGCTGAAAGCGTGCGCGCCTGCAACGAGGCTGTGCGTCGCCGCCGACCTGACGCTTCCCGGCGAATCGATTCGCACGCGCACCGTGGCGGCCTGGCGCAAGGCGCCCGCGCCGATCGGCCGCAGGCCCGCGGTGTTCCTTCTCCTCGCCGCCTAGCGAACCAGGTGCGGCGAGTAGCGCAGCACGAACTCCGCGAACGCGGTCGCGGCGCTCGCGCCGAAGCGCTTGGCGAACTTCTCCGCGAGGTTCTCCTTCTGCGTGAAGTCGACGATCTCCTCGGCCTTCACCACCTCGCGCGCGACGTACTCCATGCTGCCGATGCCGTCGGTCAGGCCGAGCTCGACGCTCTTCTGCCCCGTCCAGATGAGCCCGGAGAACGTGTCCGGCCCCTCCTTCAGGCGCTTGCCGCGGCCCTCGCGCACCACGCCGATGAACTGCTGGTGGATATCCTGCGCGAGATCGACCGCATGCTGCTTGTGCTTCTCGTCGAGCGGCGAGAAGGGATCGAGCATCGCCTTGTTCTCCCCCGCGGTGATGAGGCGCCGCTCGATGCCGAGCTTCTCCATCGTCCCGGTGAAGCCGAAGCCGTTCATCAGCACGCCGATCGAGCCGACGATGCTCGACTTGCTGACGTAGATGCGGTCGGCGCCGACGGCGATGAAGTAGCCGCCGGAGGCGCAGATGTCCTCGACCACCGCGTAGAGCGGGATGTCGGGGTATTTCTGGCGCAGGCGCTTCATCTCGTCGTAGATCGTCTGCGCCTGGACCGGGCTGCCGCCCGGGCTGTTGATCCGCAGCACGACGCCCTGGGTGTTCTTGTCCTTGAAGGCCGCCTGCAGGGCGGTCATGACCCGGTCGGCGCTCGCGTCGCCGCCGGGCGCGATGGTCCCGTTCACCTCGACCATCGCAGTATGCTTCTTTCCGCCGGCCACGCTCTCGCCCGCCCCCTTCCAGTCCATCGCCATCACGATCAGGAGGGTGATGTAGCCGAAGGTGAGCAGCTTGAAGAAGATCCCCCAGCGGCGCGCGCGGCGCTGCTCCTTGAGGGCCGCCGTGGCGAGCTTCTCGATGAGACCGCGTTCCCAGTTCTCGTTGTCAGCCATCCTGGAACCCCATGAAGTAGATGTTGCCGCCGCGTTCCTCGATGAGGAGCTTGACCAGCGCGCCGCGGTTGCAGGGCCCGCCGAGGCAGCGGCCGCTGCGCGCCTCGTAGACGGCACCGTGCGTCGAGCATAGCAAATCGCGCCCGGCGGAATCGAAAAATACCCCCTCCTGCCAGTCGAGCTCCATCGCGACATGGGCGCAGCGGTTGAGATAGCCGTGGGCCTGCCCGTCCTTGCGCACCACGAAGGCCGGCGCCGGCTCGCCGAAATACGCGACCTCGAAGCGCACGCCGCGCCCGGCTTCGGGGAGCGCGTCGGACGCGCAGATCAGGCGTTCAGGCTCAGCCATGCCTTCAGCTCCGGGACGCTCGACACGCAATGCAGCGGCGCGCAGGCGCGCAGCCCCTGCTCGGGATGCGCGCCATAGGTGACCGCGACCGCCTCGACGCCGGCCGCCTGCGCCATCTCCAGGTCGTGCGAGGTGTCGCCGATCATCAGGGTGCGCTCTTTCGGGACGCAAAGCTCCGCCATCAGCTCGCGGAGCATGGCCGGGTGCGGCTTCGGGTGGGTCTCGTCGGCGCAGCGCGAAGCGACGAAGTAGCGGCGCTGGTCGTCGGCATCGAGGGCCCGGTCGAGCCCGCGGCGGCTCTTGCCCGTCGCGATCGCCAGGCGCCGCGAGCCGGACAGGTCCGCCAGGAGCTCCCGCACGCCGTCGAAGAGCAGCATCCGGTCCTGCCGCGCGAGGAAATGGCGCCGGTAGTGCTCGACGAACGCCATGTACTGCTCCGCCGCCAGTCCCGGCACGGCGAAGCGCAACGAGTCGTGCAGGCCCAGGCCGATGACGTGGCTCGCCCGCTCCCGCGGCGGAACTTCCAGGCCCATGTCGCGCGCCGACTCCTGGATGCACTCGACGATGGTCCCCGCCGAGTCGATCAGCGTGCCGTCCCAGTCGAACACGACGAGCTCGTATTTCACCGGGCCGCTGCCATGAAGCTTTTCATCTCGGGAGGAATATCGGACTTGAAGGCAAGCGCAGCGCCCGACAGCGGGTGGCGCAGCGACAGGCGGGAAGCATGCAGGAACAGGCGCTTCACGCCCGCCTTCGCCAGCGTCTTGTTGAGGTCGAAGTCGCCGTACTTGTCGTCGCCGAGCACCGGGTGGCCGGCATGGGCGAGGTGGACGCGGATCTGGTGCGTGCGCCCGGTCATCAGGCGCAGCTCGAGGAGGCTCGCCGATTCCTTTGCTTTCAGCGCCTTGACCCGGGTCAGCGCCGTCTGGCCGTCTTCGCGGACCGCGACCCGGCGCTCGCCTTGGGAGGTCACGTACTTATGGAGCGATGCGCTGATCTCGTCCTGGCCGCTCCACGCGCCCTTCACGACCGCGAGGTAGCGCTTGTCCACCTCGCCCTCGCGCAGCATCCGGTGCAGCTCGACCAGGGCGCTGCGCTTCTTCGCGATCATCAGCAGGCCGGAGGTGTCCCGGTCGAGCCGGTGCACGAGCTCGAGGAACTTCGCTTCCGGGCGCTCCGCGCGCAGGGACTCGATCGCGCCATAGCTCACGCCGCTGCCGCCATGGACCGCCACCCCGGATGGCTTGTCGATCACGATGAGCGCCGGGTCCTCGAATACGACGGGCAGCCCAAGGGGCTTCGCCAAGAGGGGCTTCCTTTCGGCGATGCGAACCGGCGGGAGCCGGATCCGGTCGCCGGCCTTCAGGCGATATTCCGGCTTCACCCTGCCGCTGTTGACGCGCACCTCGCCGCTTCGCACGACGCGGTAGACGTGGCTCTTGGGTACCCCTTTCAGGTGGCGCAGGAGGAAATTGTCGAGGCGCTGGGCCACCCCCTCCTCCCCGACTTCAAGCCAGGTGACGCGCGCCTTGCTTAAGTCATTCATTTTTCGTATGATCTGGGGATTGCTTCGAGTTGCGAGGCACAGGTCACAAAGACGCGGTGAACCAAGTTGCCGTAGTCGGAACCTGCAACCCGCCTCCTGTCCGGCTGAAGCCGGGCCTGAAGCACTGGTTAATTTCGCTCACCGGAAGTAGCGATACTACTAGAAGCGCGCGTAGGCGGATTCCCCCTACTCAAGTTCCTGCTGACTGAAACCCACTAGGAGAGCACGGACCGACTAATCCTCGGGTCTCCTGCGCGCGCAGGAGAACAACAAGTGAAGCGCATGCTGTTTAATGCGACCCAGCAAGAAGAGCTCAGGGTCGCCATCGTCGACGGACAAAAGCTCGTCGACCTCGACATCGAGTCCGCATCCAGGGAACAACGCAAGAGCAACATCTACAAAGGCGTCATCACCCGCATCGAGCCCAGCCTCGAGGCGGCATTCGTCGATTACGGCGAGGAGCGCCACGGCTTCCTGCCGTTCAAGGAAGTCTCCCGGGCCTACTTCAAGGACGGCGTCGACGCCGGCCGCGCGCGCATCCAGGACGCGCTGCGCGAAGGCCAGGAGCTGATCGTCCAGGTCGAGAAGGACGAGCGCGGGACCAAGGGCGCTGCGCTCACGACCTACATCTCCCTGGCCGGCAGGTACCTCGTCCTGATGCCGAACAACCCGAGGGGGGGCGGCGTCTCCCGGCGCGTCGAGGGCGAGGACCGCAACGAACTGCGCGACACGCTCGACCAGCTCCAGCTCCCGGAGGGCATGAGCGTCATCGCCCGCACCGCGGCGATCGGCCGCAGCGCCGAGGAGCTGAACTGGGACCTGAACTACCTGCTCCAGCTGTGGACCGCCGTGGAGGGCGCCTCCGCCACCGAGACCGGCAAGCCGTTCCTGATCTACCTCGAG
>CBDDRX010000077.1:0-6711 GCA_965233165.1 uncultured bacterium
AGGCCGCGCTCGGGATGGCGCCAGCGCAGCAGCGCCTCGGCGGCGCACGGCGCGCCGGAGCGCAGGTCGACCTTCGCCTGGTACACCAGCTCGAACTCGTCGCGCTCGAGCGCGCGGCGCAGCTCCGAGCCGAGCTGCGCCCGCGCGCGCGTGCGCTGGTTGATGTCGCCGCTGAAGTACTGGTAGCCGTTGCGGCCCGCCTGCTTCGCCCGGTACATCGCCGCGTCCGCCGCGGCGAGCAGCGCCTCGGCGTCATCGCCGTCCGCCGGGAACGCGGCGATGCCGATGCTCGCGGTGACGAACGCCTCCTGGCCGCCGATCGAGAGCGGGCCGGCGAGCCGGTCGATCACCTTCTGCGCGACGAGCGCCGCGTCCTCCGCGCGCGCGAGGTCGCCGAGGATGACCGCGAACTCGTCGCCGGCGATGCGCGCCACCGTGTCGCCGGGGCGCACCGCGGCGAGCAGGCGGCCGGCCACCTCCTTCAGCAGCTCGTCGCCGCCGGCGTGGCCCAGCGTGTCGTTCACCATCTTGAAGTCGTCCAGGTCGATGAACAGCAGGCCGAGCGCGCTTTCGTGGCGGCGCGCCTGGACGATGAGCTGCGAGAAGCGGTCGCGCAGCAGCGCGCGGTTGGGCAGGCCGGTCAGGCCGTCGAACTGCGCGAGGAAGGCGAGCCGCGCCTCGCTGTCGATGCGCAGCAGCCCGGCGGAAAGCACGCTCGCCGTGGCGGCGAGGAAGCGCCCCTCCTCCGGGCCGAACTGGTCCGGCCGCGCCGAGAGCGCGAAGATCACGCCGCGCTCGCCGGCCTCGCCGTGCACCGGCTCGGCGAGCGCGCTGGCGTAGCCGCCCTTCCAGCCTTCGGGCAGGCGGTCCTTGTAGCCGACCTCGTCGCAGCCGATGCTTTCCCTGAGGGTCTGCAGCGCGTCGTTCACCAGCCCGGCGGCGTCGCGCCGGCCGAGCGCCGCGTGGCCGAGGCGGGCGGTGCTTTCCTGGTAGCGCAGGTGCGCCGCCTGGCGCTCCTCGATGCGCCGGCGCTCCGTGAGGTCGCGCGCGTTGAGGACGACGATCGGCCCCTCGGGCGAGTCGACCACCTTGCGCAGGACCTCCACCTCGAACGTGCTGCCGTCCTTGCGCCGGAAGGTGCGCACCACGAGGTCGGTGCGGCCGTGCCGCGCGAGCAGCGCGGCATGCGTGACGCGCAGCTCCGCCTCGCTCAGGTCGGCGACGGTGAGGCTCAAGGGCCGCCCGAGCAGCTCCTCGCGCCCGTAGCCGAGCAGGTAGCAGGCGGTCTCGTTGAAGTCGATGAGCTTCGCCCCGTCGCGGATGTCGACCAGCAGCACCATGTCGGCCGAGCCGTCGAGCGCGGCGCGGAAGCGGTCTAGCGCCGCCTCGCGCTGCTTTCTCTGCAGGTAGTGGCCCATCTGCGTGCCGGTGACCTGCACCGTGTCGATCAGGCGCGCGTCGGGCTCGAGGCGGCGGCGGGTGGCGAGGGACAGCACGCCGATCACGCGACCCTCGAAGCTCACCGGCACGACCAGCGTGCCGTGCAGGCCGACGCCCGCGGCCAGGCCCTTCATCGCCACCCGCGGGTCGCTCGTGGCATCGGCGCTCCACAGCAGCTCGCCGCTCTTCCAGACCAGGCCGACCAGCCCCATCCCGGGGAAGAAGCGCAGCTCGCGCGACGCCTCGACGAAGGGCGCCACCTGCGCGTCCGCCGCCCAGCCTTCGCGCAGGCGCATCGTCCCGCTCGCCTCGTCGAGGTGGAAATAGCGCCCGCAGTCGAAGCGCCCGGTCTCGCAGATCGCGCGCAGCACCGCCTGCAGCGCCTCGGCCGGCGACTTCGCCCCCGAGAGCTCGCGCGCGACGGAATGCTCCAGGCCGCGCAGCCGCTCCTCCTGCAGGCGCGCCGCCTCGCGGCGGAACGAGGTGAGCGCGAACGAGAGGTTGCCCGCCACGCGCTCGAGGAGCATCGCCAGCTCGGGCGTGAAGGCGCCCGCGGCGGCATGGCGCAGGACGAACACCCCGGTCACCTCGCCCTCGGCGAACAGCGGGAAGATCGCCATGGCGCCGACCTCGTACGGGATCGCCTGGCGGAACAGGCCGACCCGCGGGTCGGTCGCGAAGTCGTTGCTGATCACCGGCCGGCGGGTGCGGCAGGCCTCGCCGACGAGGCCGCGGCCCTCGGGCCGCGCCGGGTCCACGGAAGGGCGCTGCACCGCGGTGCCCGCGCCCCTGCCTTTCGCGGCCGCGCGCGTCAGCCAGCCGTCCGGGCCGAGGCGCAGCACGGCGCCGAGCACGAACCCGCCGACCTCGACCGCGATCTCGCACGCCCGGTCGAAGAGCTCCTCCTCGGCGGTCGCCTTGAGGATCGCCTCGTTCGCCTGCGCGAGCGCCTGGTAGGTCCGGTCGAGGCGCTCCCTGCCGGCCTCGGCGTTCTTGCGCGCCGTGATGTCGCGCGTGATGCCGAGCACGAGCGCGGGCTGGGTGCCTTCCTCGCGCAGCGGCACGGCGTGCGTCTCCAGCCAGCGCCGGCCGCCCTTCAGGCCGACCACCTCGAACGCGAGCGTGCCCGGCTCGCCCTGCGAGGCGCGGCGCGTGATCGCGGCGAACGCCTCGCGGTGCTCCGGCACGACCAGGCCGAGCACGCAATGCCCGCGCACCGCCTCCAGGCTCTCGGCCTCGATCATGCGCAACCCCGCCGGGTTCATCTCGATCAGGCGCGCGTCGGCGTCGAGGAGCTTCACGCACTCCGGCTCCGCCTCGACGATGGCGCGCAGGCGCGCCTCGCCGCGGCGCACGGTGGCGAGCGCGCGCGCCTGCATCACCGCGAGGCGCACCAGGCGGTCCAGCGTGTCCCCGGCCAGGCGGTCCTTGCTCAGGAGATCGTAGGCGCCCAGGGCGAGCGCCGCCTCGCGCAGCCCTGCGTCCTGGTCGCCGGTGAGGACGCAGATCAGCCGGTCGCCCGTGCCCACGAGCGCGGCGAGCGTGTCGAGCCCCTTCGAGTCCGGCAGGCTGAGGTCGGTCAGGATGAGATCGAACGCCTCGCCGGCGAGGCGCGCCTTCGCCTCGGCGAGGCTCGCGACGTGCGACAGGGCGAGCTCGTCGGTCGAGGCGCGGCGCAGGCTCTCCAGCACCAGCCCGGCGAACGCCGGGTCGTCCTCGAGGAGGAGAATGCGGACCGCGCCCAGGCGGGGCGCTTGCGGGAACTCCGGCTGCAGCTGCATGCCGCTATGGTCCAGGGCCGGCGCCGGCTTTTCCATAGGGGAATCCCTGAGGGGAAATCCGCTAACATGGCGCCCCCACAGGAGAAGCCATGACCAGAGTCGCACTCGTGACCGGCGCGGGCACCGGCATCGGCAAGTCCGCCGCCCTCGCGCTGCTGAAGGACGGATACAGCGTCGCCCTCGTCGGGCGCCGCCGGGAGCTGCTCGAGAAGACCGCCGCCGACGCCGGCGCCGGGGAGCGCTGCCTGGTGCTGGCCGCCGACCTCGCCAAGCCCGAGGAAGTGAAACGGGTGTTCCAGGAGCTGAAGCAGAAGTGGAACCGGCTCGACGTCCTGTTCAACAACGCCGGCATGGGCGCCCCCGCGATCCCGATGGAGGACCTCACCCTCGAGCAGTGGAAGCAGGTCGTCGACATCAACCTCACCGCCATGTTCCTGTGCTCGCAGGAGGCGATCCGCATCATGAAGGCCCAGTCGCCCAAGGGCGGGCGGATCATCAACAACGGCTCGATCTCCGCCCACGCCCCGCGCCCCTTCTCCGCCCCCTACACCGCCACCAAGCACGCGGTCACCGGCCTCACCAAGTGCATCTCCCTCGACGGGCGCAAGAACGACATCGCCTGCAGCCAGATCGACATCGGCAACGCCGCCACCGAGATGACCGAGCGCATGCTGAAGGGCGTCCCGCAGGCGAACGGCGAGATGATGGTCGAGCCGCGCATGAACGTCGCCCACGTCGGCAGCGCCGTCCTCTACATGGCCAACCTCCCGCTGGACACCAACGTCCAGTTCATGACCATCATGGCCAGCAAGATGCCCTTCGTCGGCCGCGGCTAGCCGACGCCGTACCGGGCCGCCGGCTGATCCAGCCGGTCGAGCGGGCTCCTTACCCCGCGCGCCCCCTTGTTCATCACGTGCGTGTAGATCATCGTCGTCGACACGTCCGAGTGCCCGAGCAGCTCCTGCACCGTGCGGATGTCGTAGCCGCGCTCGAGGAGATGGGTCGCGAACGAATGGCGCAGCGTGTGGCAGCTCACCGGCCTCGCGATCCCCGCCAGCCGGGCGACGCGCTTGACCGCGCGGCCCAGAGTATCCGGATACACGTGATGCCTGCGCAGCACGCCGCTCTCCGGGTCGGCCGACAGCCGCGCCGAGGGAAAGACGAACTGCCACGCCCATTCGCGCGGCGCCCTCGGATACTTGCGCGCGAGCGCATGCGGCAGCCACACCTCGCCGTGCCCGTCGGCAAGATCCCGGCGATGCAGCAGGCGGACCTTCTCCAGGTGACGGCGCAGCCCCGCGACGAGATTGTCCGGGAGAACGCTCACGCGATCCTTCGATCCCTTCCCGTCCCGCACGACGACGTGGCGGTAGTCGAAGTTGAGGTCCTTGACGCGCAGCATCAGGCACTCGATCTGCCGCAAGCCTGCACCGTACAGGAGGCCCAGCATGAGGCGCGGCGTGCCTTCGCACGCCTCGAGCATCCGGCGGACCTCCGCCTCCGTCAGCACGGTCGGAATGCGCACCGGCCGCTGCGCGCGCACGATCTCGTCCATCCACGGCAACTGCACGCCGAGCACCTGCTTGTAGAGGAATAGCACCGCCGCGAGCGCCTGGTTCTGCGTCGCCGCCGCCACGTTGCGCTGCGTCGCGAGCGAGCTCAGGAACGCCGTGATCTCGGGCGCCCCCATCTCCGCCGGATGGCGCTTGCCGTGGAAGAAGATGAAGCAGCGGATCCAGTGCCAGTACGTCTTCTCGGTCCGCCGGCTGTAATGCAGCGCCCGCATCACCGCCCGGAACCGCTCGATCAGTTTTTGCTTCTTGTCCGACGGCAAACCGCTTTCGTTTGCCCCATCAAAGCGTTGTCCCATTTCCCGACGGCTTTCCCCACCCCGGCCAATATCACCCCCGCATAACGCCTTGATTCCAAGCCCCGTTGACACCCACCCCAACCCTTCACCGGTAACATACCCGGCATCTATGCGAATGAATTTACGTTAGACGGCACACACGCCATCGTGACTATCCGCCCCGTTGCCAAGAAGGATCCAGCGCAAGTGGTGAAGGAATTTCCCATCGCAGGTCGGGTTGACGGTTGGTTCTTCAGGGAAAGAGAAGTCTCGAACGGCGTGTACCTTGTGGAGGGCACCGACCTTTGGGGCAGGACCGTCTCTCGAAGCGGCACCGAACCAGAGGAGTTGCTTTCTCAATGTGCCGTGGACGCACAGCGCATTTCTGCCGAGGCAAAGCGTGCCGTCTAACAGCGCGTTGGTGAGCGACGCTTGCGTATCGGCGCTAAGGCGCGCCTCCTTCAGCGCGCCACAACGCGAACGTTAGAGCGCATCCATGAGCGCCTCAGCTTGGCTAATCTGGGGCGCAATGTTACTGGTCGTGCACTTGCTCGTTGCAGTACCTGGCCTGGCGTTGCTTTGGTGGCTTCGGAAGCGCCGTATTGCCACCGCCACAGTCACTGTGCGCCTCGTTGCCAGCGCGGTCGCTGGCCTTTTCGTGGCGCCGGCCTTGCTAGCCGGGCACTTCCCGCTGCTCTTGCCGTTCGTGCTCGCCTATTTTGCTTCAGCGCAGCTCGGCGTAATGTTCTCGCCATGGAACTTCGCTCCTGCCGCGCTAACTGCCGTCGTCGTTTTTTGGTTTTGGCCGATGCGCTCTAACAGCGCGTTGTTGACCGACACCTTTTCTTCGCCGCTACGCGCTCAGCACGGTGCGGCAAAACGCGAACGTTAGACGGCAGCAAATGGCATCGCACCTAATTAACGCCTGATGTACTTCGAGATCCTCGGAGACATCGCCGATGCTGAAACTATCGCAACTGGCTCTTCCATCCGAGAGGTCGCACGCTTGCGGAAGTTCTACGGCCGCGGGCGGTGGAGAAAGCGTAAGGGAATCGCCCAGGTCCGTTTGGAAAGCGGCGAGGTCCGGCTAGCCGAGGTACACTGGTACGAAGCTCATGGAATCGGACGTAAAGAGTTGAAGATCAAGCACTACATTGACTGATGACTACTCGATCCAGTCGTAAACAATTCGTGGTGTGCCTACGAAACAAGGGATACGAAGTCTCCTTGGAGCGGCGAAAGATCTATCAGGTCGTTCCAGACCCTGAGGCCGCAAAGCTTAAGCAGGTACGGGTTATCGACGAGTCAGGCGAAGACTACTTGTACCCGCAAAACTTCTTCGCGCCGATTGAGCTGCCTCAACCACTTCGCCGAGCAGTACAGGCTGCCGTCTAACAGCGCGTTGGTGCGCGACGCTTACGCCTCGGCGCTGCGCGCCTCCTTCAGCGCGCCACAACGCGAACTATAAGGACTTCCCCACCGTTGCAACGGCGGTGTTGAGACGTAAGAAGGTCTGACTGCGTCACTATAAACGGCCTGTTTGCGAGCGAACTTAGCGCTCTGGCCCCGATGAAAGCCGCACGCCCGGACCTCGATCGTTAGTCGGCCTTGTTACTGTGGCCGTCGCGTTTTGCAGGCTCT
>CBDDRX010000078.1:0-58868 GCA_965233165.1 uncultured bacterium
ATCGCGAAGGCGGTGGGCGTCGATCCGGCGAAGATCAACTACGTGCCGTACAAGGGCGGCGGCGAGGCGGTGGCCTCGATCCTCGGCGGCCACGTCACCGCGGGCGTCTCCGGCCTGGGCGAATTCGCCGAGCACGTCAAGTCGGGGAAGATGCGCGCCCTCGCCCTGTCCTCGCCGCAGAAGAGCGAAGGCATCCCGTCGCTCAGGGAGCAGGGCATCGACGTGGAGCTCGGCAACTGGCGCGGGGTCTTCGGCGCGCCGGGCCTGTGCCCGTAGCAGCGCGATGGCCTCGTGAAGCTCGTCCGCTCGGCGACCGAGACGCCGGCCTGGAAGGCGAGCCTGGAGAAGTACGGCTGGACGCCGGTATTCCTGGGCGGCGAGGACTTCAGGAAATTCCTGGACGAGGATATCCGGCGCACGACCCAGATCATCGAGTCGCTGGGCCTCAGGAAGTAAGGCGGGAGGACGCGGTGCGCCGCTCCGCTTCGGAGGTCGCGCTCGCCCTGGGCATCGCAGCGATCGGCATCGGCGCCGCCGCGGTCACGGCCGGCCTGCCCGGCGAGGGCGGCTATGCCGGCGTCGGGCCGAATTTCATTCCCGCGGTGGTGTCGGGCGGGCTGGTCGTCCTCGGCCTGTGGCTGCTCTGGGAGGCCTGGACCGGGCGCTGGCGGATCGCCCCGCCCGCCGAACAGGCCTTCGACGCGCCGGCCTTCCTCTGGGTCACGGCCGCGCTCTTCGCGCACATGGCGTTGATCGGCCTCGCCGGTTTCGTGCTGGCCGGCGCGGTGCTCTTCGCCGGGGTCGCGCGCGGCTTCGGCAGCCGCCGCGCGCTGCGCGACGGCGCGCTGGGCCTCGTGCTGTCGCTGGCGATCTTCCTCTTCTTCGTGAAGCTCCTGAACGTCAACCTGCCGTCGGGCTGGCTGGCGCCGCTCCTCGGCGGCGCGGGAATCTGATGGAAGCCTTCGAAGCCCTCCTGGCCGGGTTCGGCGTCGCGCTCAAGCCGATCAACCTGATGTGGGGCTTCATCGGCGTGACCTTCGGCACCCTGGTCGGCGTGCTGCCGGGGGTCGGGCCGGCGCTGACCGTCGCGATGCTGCTGCCGCTTACCGCGCAGCTCGACCCGACCGGCGCGCTCATCATGTTCGCCGGCATCTACTACGGGGCGATGTTCGGCGGCTCGACCACCACGATCCTGCTCAACACGCCCGGGGAATCCGCCTCCATCGCCACCGCGCTCGAGGGCAACAAGATGGCGAAAGCCGGGCGCGCCGGCCCGGCGCTCGCGACCGCCGCCATCGGGTCCTTCGTCGCCGGCACGATTGCGACGCTCCTGCTCACCCTGGTCGCGCCGGTCGTCGTGACGCTCGCGCTGAAATTCGGCCCGGCCGAGTACTTCGCGCTCATGGTGTTCGCCTTCACCACCGTGGCGGCGGTGCTCGGCGCCTCCACCTCGCGCGGGCTGGCGAGCCTCTTTCTCGGCCTGCTCCTCGGCCTGGTTGGCATCGACGGCCAGACTGCGGCGCCGCGGTTTTCGTTCGGCGTGCCGGAGTTGCTCGACGGCATCGACGTGGTCGTGCTCGCGGTCGGGCTCTTCGCCGTGGGCGAGGCCCTGTACATGGCCGCCTACGCCGGCCGCGCGCCGGAAACGATGGAGAAGGTCTCCGGATCCCTCTGGATGTCGAAGTCCGACTGGAAGCGCTCGGTGCCGGCGTGGCTGCGCGCGACCGCGATCGGCTTTCCGTTCGGCACAATTCCCGCGGGCGGCTCGGAAATCCCGACGTTCCTCTCCTATTCCGTGGAGAGGCGGCTCTCGAAGCACCCGGAGGAG
The DNA here is from genome assembly GCA_965233165.1 of uncultured bacterium. GTDB lineage: Bacteria > Pseudomonadota > Gammaproteobacteria > Burkholderiales > SG8-39 > SCGC-AG-212-J23. The sequence goes on from CBDDRX010000078.1 coordinate 1,829, forward strand.
TTTGGGCACGGGGCGATCGAAGGCGTGGCCGGCCCGGAGGCGGCAAACAACGCCGCCGCAACCGGCGTGCTCGTGCCTCTCCTCACGCTCGGCATCCCGACCTCGGCTACGGCGGCAATCCTGCTCGGCGCGTTCCAGAACTACGGCCTGCAGCCCGGGCCGCTGCTCTTCCAGAGCCAGAGCGAGCTGGTGTGGGGGCTCATCGCCAGCCTGTACGTCGGCAACGTGATCCTGCTCGTGCTCAACCTGCCGCTGATCGGCATCTGGGTCCGGGTGCTCGCCATCCCGCGGCCGATGCTGTACGCCGGCATCCTGGTCTTCGCTACGCTGGGCGCCTACAGCCGGCACCAGTCGTGGGTCGACCTCCTGACGCTATACGTGTTCGGCCTGCTCGGCTTCGCCATGCGGCGCTGGGACATTCCGGTCGGCCCGGCGGTGATCGGCCTGATCCTCGGCCCGCTCGCCGAGACCCAGTTCCGCCGCGCGCTGTCGATCAGCCAGGGCGACGCGGGCGTGTTCTTCCGCCAGCCCATCTCGGCGACTTTCCTCGCGATCACCACACTGGTCGTTGTTCTTCCGTGGGCTATTCGCCAACTCAGGAAAGACAAATAAGGCAGCCGAGTCGGGCTATGCAGATCGGGGATGCCTTGAAAAGCAAGGCAGCAGTAGCGATGGATCAGCCCCGCCCCCGCTTCGTACCAAGCGTTGCTACAACAATTGCCCAGTCCTCACCGAAGGAAAGCAAACGCACGGTCCTGGTTGCAACAAGGTCCAATTGGCATTCTTCAAGAACGTGATAGAGCCATTCCTGAACTGTTCGCGCGGGTCCGGCTTGAAGAGCGAGCACACCTCCGGGCAAGAGTCGCTGTCTAACCAACTTTAGTAGTTTTGAAAGTCTCCTGCGATCCATCACATAGCTGTCTGGAAGATCAACGATGGTGGCGTGCCACTTCAAGGAACTCCCCTCAAGGAATTGCGTTGCCTCCGAGCATCTTGCCTCAAGCCTTCTATCCACGAAGGTTTGCGAGGTGCGAAAGACCTTACCGATCGATTGGCTTCGAAACAGATTGAGTACGTATTGATCATAGTCGACAACCACGCACTTGCTAATACGCTCTTGAAGGAGCAACTCCCGGGCGGCGCAACCATCACCGCCACCGAGTACCAAGACGTTGCAGCCGCGTACAGATGACCGAAGATTCGAGACGACTTCATCTGCGATGGCTGTGTGAAAGACATTCTCATCCACTGTTGCCAACTGGAGTTCACCATCCAGAACTAGCACAGTCCCCAGAACGTCCGATTCCAAAACCTCAATAAGTTGTCGTTGCGACTGCGTTCGCGAAAGCTCTCGGCACGGGAATATCCGGATCGAACCATCAGACAGGCAATCTACAAAAACCGTCTTAAAAGCGCTGCAAAGCTTGCGGAACGGCACCATTCGCCAGCAACCCACCCCTAGCCCTGTTCGTTGCTGTCTACCTGGTCCTAAGCCTTTGCCACTTTTCGTGCCCAAATAGGTTACCGTTTGCGTTGATAGTGCATCTGACATCCCACCTTAAGATCACCGACGCGGCACAGCAGCTTCTTCCACGTAGTGAGGTCTACCGACAGCGAATAGAAGTTGTGCCTATCTCGCCTATTTATCGCGTGTGATGCGATTGAGAAGTCCAACTTTTTCAGTAATCGTTCAGATTCCGAGGTCAGTGCGAGGGCATACAGGCGTCTGCCATCCTGAAGGCGGAAATGATGCTTGAGATACATCAGCATTGCCCAAATTAGGTAGCGAGTTCGAACACCGCCCGCGACACCACCGGGATCTCTAACCATTACTCCCGAAATGTAGACGATAGGTTGCCTCTTCGTCTCCCTCATATCGAGCACGTCCTCGCCTGATATGTCGTTCTCGGTGAAACGCCCAGCAATAAACTCGTCAAAGAATGACTTCGCGAGGCCAACTACCACAAAGCACGCTATGAGATCGTCCTTTGCGTCCACGATCTCCATGAATCCGCTGGGATTCCGTAGTCTCCACTGTTCGAGAACCTCTATTTCGATATTCGCCCTACCGAAAAGTGGCCGCACCATTTCTACGGCAGCTCTAAGGTTTCCCGGACTACATGGTTGGCATTTGTAATTCTGCTCATCGGACAATTCGTCAAGAAACAAAGGAGGAATGATGGTCGCTCTTCCTTTGATCCAAGCGATGATGAGGCCGATAGTTATGACGGGCACGATCGCGGAAGCGAAGACGTACGGGCTAGGGCCGAGGAGCAAGGAAAGGCCACCTGCGAGAAAGCTAAAAACCACTGTCGCAACTGTAACGCCGGCGCCCAGTCCTGCACGCAAACGTCGAAGCGGGCCAATGCTCGTCTTCTTTAGCCGCATTGACCCATTCCGTCGAGCTCCCACTTTGACGCCCATTCGCTCGTTGACTCCGGGTGCCGGATCAATCTCAGCCTCCCGATCATGTCCTCAAGCACAACCGCGCATAGACCACGCGAGAATCGAGTTTCCCAAGGAATGTGGTACGCGCCGGCGTTGAAGTACGCAATCTTGGTACCGCGTGCAACTGCTGATGGAAATGGACCTCGGTAAATCCAGTCATACGGCATGCATGAAGGGCCGCAGACGATAGTAGGAGCCGAGACTGACGATTCCACCCCGATTGGCTGGACCAAATGACTACCCCAATCCGACTCTAGGGCATTGTTTGTTCGTCCTCCATCGCATATGAGAATGCGATGCCCTTCGATCTGTTTGATATCGCCCACGGTCACCACCAGCGCGCCTGCAGGGCCAACTAAGGTTCGGCCATTCTCGAACCAGGCTTCCGTGGTAGTGGGAAAGGCTTTTCGACATGCTGCAACGATCTTTGCATAGCGTACGAAGGTCATCTCCTTTCCATGCTCAACGCCATTCGTGACGACGTTCGGTTCGGGAAGCCCTCCACCGAAATTGATCACCTTAACTTGCAGCCGACTACCGAATGCATTGACGATTTGAGCCGCTTCAGCAGCTGCGGCTGCCAGAATTTCGGTCGAAACGTTTCCGCGGAGATGAAAATGAATGAATGACGGAGGATTCCGCGCTTCCCTCAAGATCTCGATAGCTTCGTATAGGTCCTGGCGCGGTATCCCAAACTGAGCCGGGAACCGCTCATCGTCTGGATCTCTCTGGTCCTTCAAGGATAGGCGAAGTCCAACGTCCCATCCGAGTGCGCCGGAGACTTGTGCGAACTCGCGCACTTCATGCAGCGAATCAAATGCTACGGTAAGGCCACGACAATCCCGAGGGAGCCAGAGATGTTTGCACGGGCCGTTCACCAGTATGTTTGATGCTGGAACACCGGCCGCCAAAACGGAGTGAAATTCAAACGCGCTAGTAACCTCAATTCCTATCCCATGGTCTCGGTTCGCGCTCGCTGCGAAGTGAGGAACTGGCAAAGTCTTGTAAGAATACCAATGACGTATCGTGCAGCCGCCTAGTTCAGTTTTGAGAGCGGCGTCTAGCTCTGCCACGCGCTTGGCATATACCGGTAAACGAAGGAGGTAAAACGGTGTTACGAAGTTGCTTGCGGCGCTTTGCAAAACGTCGCGCCAGCTATCCGGGTCCTCTATCACTGCCATCCGAACATTCTTCGAATTGAAACGCGATCCGTTTTCCCGGTCGCGAGCCTTGGAATTTCTTCCCTCGCTACGATGATCTTCAGAGTACGGATCTGATCCGCGAATGTCTTGCGAACAGAGTGCTCCACATCTGCGACGTGGTCCCTTTCCCGAGAACTGTCGTCTACCACGAGCAGAAGGCCGACATGTACCTCCTGAACGTCTGCTTTTACAACCGCAGCTACGTCTTTTACGCCCTCATGAGAAGCGGCGGTTTGTTCAAGCGCGACTGTGGTTAGCCAACTGCCATCCCTAAGTCGTACTACATCGTCGGTCCGGCCAAGAATATAGAGATACCCGTCATCATCACGGCGGCCCAAATCAGCCGACAACACGAGTCCACGCTGCTTTGCAGAGGCGGTTGCATCGGGCGCGCCTGCATACTCAGTGAACATCGTACTTTCTGTTCCAGCGAGCCGACCGACAACGGTTGCCGAAACTGGCGTACAACTCTCATCCACTACGAGCACCTGCTCGCCAATAAAGGAACGGCCCACAGACTCAGGCCGAAGATCAAGATCCTCCTTGTCGGTGATAGTGCCGAGGCCCTCGGAATTGCCCCACGACTCGACTACATCGGCGGCGAAAAAGCTTCCTAAGAGGCGCTTTTCGGCTCCAGACGTCTTGGAGCCCATGAGAAGCACTGCGGCGGGATTCCCGGCGGACGACCAAGTTTTCGAACAGCGAAGGATCGCTCTAGCTTGCTCTGGTACAAAAAAGACCCAATCGATTGCCTTCTTCCCGGCCGCCGCGGCCAAGCCCCGCAGTGTTGTTTCCGGATCGTTGTCATCGCCGTCGGCGACTACGACGATGGAACCAGCGGTATGGCACGCCAATGTCAAGGCGAGCCCACCGGTGTAAAACAACGGTCTCGCGACAAAAAAGCGAGTACTTTTGCGAAGCTCCAACTCAATACACCATCCGACCGATTCACTAATGACACCCAGGTGCGACTGAACGATACCTTTCGGGACCCCAGTTGATCCTGAGGAGAAAACTAGTCCCCATTCGTCATTCAAGGTTCCGTGTCCGAAATCAAGTTTCCACTTCAGTAAGTACTCCCGCACCGAGTCACTTGAGCGTGTCATCGACACAACGACCAGCGTTCCTACCCTTGGCACAGCCGTCTTAGCGCGGTTTGCCACATCTTGAGCAAGAGAATCGGACACGACTAGATCAACATCGGTTTCCTTAAATAGTTGGGCCATTTGATGGTCCAACAACTTCGGGTTAACGACGACTATCGAGCAGCCGGCAAGCATGGCTCCATAGGCGGCTATCAGGAAATCCAATTTGGAGTGGGACACAATGGCACATCTAGGGCGGCGTTCGAAACTCGCACATGAATCTCGAAGCTCGGACGTCACTGCTAGCGCACGCGAAGCGAGTTCAAGCCAAGTGATGTCCAAACCATTGACTTCAACCGCGACGCGATGAGGGTAGTGAGCAGCCCAGTGGCAAAAGACGTCAGCCGGCGAAAGCCACATATTGGCTTTGCTGCTACTTGAGGACGGTTTTTATGTATTTCTCGGTCGAGAATACTCGAGCAAAGCCTGCGCTCAAGATTTCTGCTGATTCCTTGCGGATCCTGGCTTCGCTGTAGTTTTCCGTACCCGGAGTTCCTGTGGCGTCTATGATCAGGTCGACGAAGAAATCCAAATCTAGGGCGCCTCGTGCTGTGGATTCGCAACAGAAGTTCGTCATAAACCCGCATACCGTCAATCGACTTACTTTCTGTTTGCGGAGTATCTCGGCAAGGCGGGTACCGGAGAATGCGGAGTAACGCGTCTTAGTAATTTCGACGCGATCTCGGGTCAAATGCAATCTGCGATCGTATTCAACCTCCTTGGTACCCTCCACAAAGTTGATTTCCTCAACCTCGCCGCCATCAAAGTTAAACAGATTGCCAATATCCGACCGATCCTTCTTATGTTGATGGCGAACGTAGATGACCGGCAACTTGCTCGCCTCAAAAGCCCGTGCCAGCTTGTTTATCCGTAGAACCGTTTTCTCAGAATCTCGACAGAACATCTCTGATGCTCTTGACGTGTAAATGTTCTGGACGTCGATAACGAGCAAGGCTTGTCTCATGAGTCCCCCCAGTCAGCTAGAGTTGCGTATTCAGACAATTGTTAGTTTTGCGACTCGTTCCGACGATCGCAGTTGGTTCGCTACCGACAGCGTTCGCCCCGATTAACCGATTGTTTCGCATGCAACCTACCCTAGTATGGCATGTACCTTAAGCCGTATGGCGGGGGCACGTAGGTGGCGCCGACATGGTCGGAAGCCCCTCTCGTTGCCATACCGTCGCTGAGGCGGTCACCTGTAAAATTCTGGGTAGGAAGAGCAGATATCGGACAGCGAGATCAAAACCAATTCGAGGAAAGTATGGACAAGCAACTACTTTCGAAGACCGCGGCCGCGATGGTCGCGAAGGGCAAGGGCGTGCTGGCCGCCGACGAGTCGAGCGGCACCTGCGAGAAGCGCTTCCAGTCGGTCGGCGTCGCGTGCACCGAGGAGACCCGCCGCACCTACCGCAACCTGCTGTTCAGCACCCCGGGCGTCGAGCAATACCTCTCGGGCGTGATCCTGTTCGACGAGACGGCGCGGCAGAAGGCCGGCGACGGCACGCTGATCCCGCAGTACCTGGCGAAGAAGGGCATCCTTCCGGGCATCAAGGTCGACAAGGGCACCGTTGACCTCCCGTTCAGCCGGGGCGAGAAGGTGACCGAGGGACTCGACGGCCTGCAGAAGCGCATGAAGGAGTATTTCGACCTCGGCTGCCGCTTCGCGAAGTGGCGCGCCGTGATCGCCATCGGGCCGGACATCCCGACACACACCTGCCTGTACGCCAACGCGCACGCGCTCGCCCGGTATGCGGCGATCTGCCAGGAGGCCTCGATCGTGCCGATGATCGAGCCGGAGGTGCTCCTCGACGGGGACCATACCGCGGAGCGCTCGGAGGAAGTGCACGAAGCGACCCTGCGCGCCACGTACGCGGCGATGGCCGCCTACAACGTGATCCCGGAGGGACTGATCCTCAAGACGAGCATGGTCGTCTCGGGCAAGGACAATCCGTGCCAGGCCGGCGTGGACGAGGTTGCCGAGCGCACGGTCCGCGTGCTCAAGCGCACGGTCCCGGCGGCCCAGCCCGGCATCGTGTTCCTCTCGGGCGGCCAGTCGGACGAGGCCGCCACCGCGCACCTGAACGCCATGGCGGCGATGAAGGGCCTGCCGTGGCCGCTCACCTTCTCCTACTCGCGCGCGCTGCAGAACCCGGCGCTGAAGACCTGGCGCGGCGAGGACCGCAATGCGCAGGCGGCGCAGAAGGCGTTCCACCACCGCGCGCAGATGAACGGCCTCGCGGCGCAGGGCAAGTGGAGCGCCGACCTCGAGCGGAAGGCCGCCTGATGGCGCTCTACGAGTCGGAAATCCGCAGCCTGCCGCGCCTGGGCAAAGGCAAGGTGCGCGACATCTACGCGGTGGGCGACGACAAGATGCTGATCGTGGTGAGCGACCGGCTGTCGGCCTTCGATGTCGTGCTGCCCGATCCCATCCCCGACAAGGGCGCGGTGCTGAACGAGATGGCGAACTTCTGGTTCAGGCAGCTCGGCCACATCGTGCCGAACCAGCTGACCGGCGTCGACCCGGAAAGCGTCGTCGCACCCGAGGAAAAGTCCCAGGTGAAAGGACGGTCGATCGTCGTGCGCAAGCTCAAGCCGCTGCCGATCGAGGCGGTGGTGCGCGGCTATATCATCGGCTCGGGCTGGAAGGACTACCAGAAGACCGGCAAGGTGTGCGGCATCGAGCTGCCGAAGGGCCTGCAGCAGGCGCAGAAGCTCCCCGAGCCGATCTTCACCCCGGCGACCAAGGCGACCGACGGGCACGACGAGAACATCTCCTTCGAGCAGGCCGCCGGCCTGATCGGCCGCGAGCTCGCCGAGAAGGTGCGCCACATCAGCATCCAGCTCTACCGGGAAGCGAGCGACTACGCGGCGAAGAAGGGCATCATCATCGCCGACACGAAGTTCGAGTTCGGGCTCGATGACCAGGGCAATGTGGTGCTGATCGACGAGGTGCTGACCGCGGATTCCTCCCGCTTCTGGCCGGCGGACTCCTACAAGGTCGGGATTTCACCGCCGTCCTACGACAAGCAGTACGTGCGCGACTACCTCGAGACGCTCGACTGGGACAAGACGCCGCCGGCGCCCAAGCTGCCGCCGGACGTGATCTCGAGGACCTCGCAAAAATACCGGGAAGCACTCGAACGTCTGACGGGGAAGACCTTGAATGGCTAATTCCATCGGCATCGTCATGGGATCGACCTCCGACTGGGAGACGATGAAGAACGCGGCCAAGGTGCTGGAGGAGTTCGCCGTGGCCTACGAGGCGAAGGCGATGTCGGCCCACCGCACGCCGCACGCCGTCGCCGACTGGGCGGCGAACGCGCAGAAGAACGGCATGAAGGCGATCATCGCGGCGGCGGGCGGCGCGGCGCACCTCGCGGGCGTCGTGGCGGCGCATACGACGCTGCCGGTGCTCGGCGTGCCGATGCCCTCCAAGCACCTGCAGGGCCTCGACTCGCTGCTGTCCACCGTGCAGATGCCGAAGAGCATCCCGGTCGCCACGTTCGCGATCGGCGATGCCGGCGCGGCGAACGCGGCGTTGTTCGCCGTCGCCCTGCTGGCCCTTTCCGACCCGGGTCTCGCCGGGAAGCTCGCCGAATTCCGCCGCAAGCAGACCGAGACGGTGCTCAAGGCCGCGCCGCTCAAGCTGTGACGCCCGAAGTCCGCCGTGCCGCGGAGATCCTCCGCGCCGGCGGGCTGGTCGCTTTCCCCACTGAAACGGTCTACGGGCTCGGCGCCGACGCGTCGAACGCCGACGCGGTCGGGCGCCTGTACCGCGTGAAGGGCCGGCCGACCGATCATCCGGTCATCGTCCATTTCGATTCCATGGAACGCGCGCTCGCCTGGGCGCGTGGCATTTCACCCCACGGCAGAATTCTTGCCGAGCGGTTCTGGCCCGGCCCATTGACTCTCATCGTGAAGGGGAACGAAAAGGCCAAGCCCTTCGTTACGGGAGGGCAACCGTCCGTAGGAATCCGGGTCCCTTCCCATCCGGTCGCGCACGAATTGCTGAAGGCCTTCGGCGGCGGCGTGGCGGCGCCGTCGGCAAACCGCTTCGGGCGCGTGTCGCCGACCACAGCGGCGCACGTCAGGGAGGACCTGGGCGCCGACGTCGATCTCGTGCTCGAGGGCGGCGCGAGCGAGATCGGCATCGAGTCGACGATCGTGGATTGTTCCGCCGGCGGCTTCGCGGTGCTCAGGCCGGGGCGCATCTCGACGCGGGAGATCGAAGAGGTCCTCGGGGCGAAGAGCGCGCAGCCCCAGGCATCCGTGCGCCACTCCGGCGGCCTCGAGCGCCACTACGCGCCGCACACGCCGGCGCGGATGGTGGCCACGCACGAGCTCGACCGGGAGATCGCCCGGTTCGGAGACAAGGTGGCCGTGCTCGCCTTCTCGCGGCCGGACGAGCGCGTGGACTACTGGCTGCGAATGCCGCGCGAGCCGCATGGCTACGCGCAGCGGCTCTACGCGGTGCTGCGCGAGCTCGACACGGCTGGCTGCGAACAGATCCTCGTCGAGGCGCCGCCGGAGGCACCGGAATGGGCGGCGGTGCGCGACCGCCTGCGCCGCGCCTGCGGCGCGGAATAGAATCACCCGCATGAGGGCGTGGCTTCTCCTACTCCTGCTCGTGGCAGGATGCTCGTCTACGCGCGTCGACGTGAGCTCGGGCACGACGACGAGCGCCTCCGCGGGGCACGTGCGCGTGCAGGCATCGGACGGGCTCGCCCGCGCGATCGTCGTCATGGCGTTGATCGGCGCCGCCGTGGAGTACAACCGCGAGGAGCGCCCGTTTCCCGATCCGCGCGCGCTCATTCCGGGAAACAGCGCGCCGGTTCCGCCGCTCGCGCCGGGCCGCACGGTGAACGAGCAGGACTGCTCGAAGCCTGTGGACTGGAGTGCCGGGAACCTCAGGTGCCGTTGAGGGCCGGCGAAACGATGCGGCTCGATGCGCTCGAGCGCTCCATGCTCGCGGGGGAACATGGAGGTGCGCTGCAGCAGGCCATCGAACACCAGGTGAAGGTCGGCGAGTTCTTCGGCGCGGCGGACTTCGTGCCGGTCACCCAGGCCCACATCATGGCGGACACCGAGAGCCTGGGCGAAGCTGGCGTGCGCTGGCTCGAGTCGCTCGCACAGGAGGACGGCGGGCGCGCCCGCGTGCGGGTGCCGACCATCACGGATCCGCGTGGCACGGACTTCGCGAAGACCTCGGTCCTGCGCCAGCCCGCGCCGATCCTCGGGCTCGAGCGCCGGACGATCGAAGCGTTCCGCCGCCTTGGCGTCCTGCTCACCGACACCTGCATCCACTACCAGACCATCCAGGCGCCCGCGCGCGCCGAGCACGTGGCGTTCGGCGATACCGGCGTCGTGATCTATGCCAACTCCGTGTGCGGCGCGCGCTCCAACTATGAAGGCGGGCCCTCCGCGCTGGCGGCCGGGCTGACCGGGCGCACGCCGCGCTACGGCTTCCACTTGGACGCCCATCGCCGCGCGACGGTGCGCATGCGCGTCGAGTGCCGGCCGGCGAGCCTCAACGACTGGGGGGCGCTCGGCGCGATCGTCGGGCGCCTGGCGGGCAACTACTGGTCGGTGCCCGTCCTGGAAGGACTCGCCGCAGCGCCCGGCTCCGACGAGCTGAAGCATTTCGGCGCCGCGATGGCGAGCTTTGGCTCGATCGCGCTGTTCCACCTGGTCGGGATCACGCCCGAAGCGCCGCGCCTCGAGGACGTGGGCGGCGAGCGCCTCGCCGTCTCGCATCGGATCGGCGCGGCGGACCTGCGCGCGCTCGAAGCCGCCTATGCCTCCGACGGCGAGATCGACGTCGTCGTGTTCTCCGCGCCGCAGCTCAGCCTGTACGAGCTGCGCGAGCTCGCCGCGCTGTGCGACGGACGGCGCTTCGCGCGTCCGCTGCTCGCCGTGACCAGCCCCCAGGTCAAGCCCGACGCCGACCGGTTCGGGCTCACCGCGCGCATCGAGGCGGCCGGCGGGCACGTCCTCTCCGGCATGTGCTTCTACCAGTCCTACGCCCGCGAGATCGCCGAGGCGAACGGCTGGAAGCGGCTCGCGACCAACAGCGTCAAGCTGGTCAATATCCTCGGCGGCTATGGCTATGTGCCGCTTCTCGCGTCGATGGAGCGCTGCGTCGCTGCGGCGGAAACCGGGCGCCTCAAGTGAAGCGCCGCGCCGCCCGATGATCGAGCTCACCGCGCGGCACGCCATCGGCGCCGCAGTGCGCGGCGCGGCCCTGGTCGCGCACGACGGCTTCTCGGCGCGCTACGACCTGGACCGGGTCGGCGGCACGTTCTCGCGACCGTCGCACCGGCTCGCCGGGCAGTCGTACCTCGGAAAGATCCTCGTGCTCGACGCGGCCAAGGGCGGTGTCGCCACCGCCTGGATGCTGCACGAGATGGCCGCGCGGGGCGTCGTGCCGCTCGGCCTGGTGCTGAACAGCGTGAACCCGATCATGGCCCAGGGCGCTGCATTCGGGGGCGTGACGCTGCTCGCGGGCTTCGACGACGACATCACGGCACGCGTCCCGCACGGCGCCCAGGTCGAGCTCGACCCGGCGCGCCGCACGCTGCGCATCCTCTAGAGCGCGCGTACCGGCCCCGGACGGCCGTCCTCGACGACGAACGTGGCGAGGGTCGCGCACGCCGCGTCTCTTTCGCGCACCGACGCCATGCCGCGCAGGTCGGCCCGCCATAGCGTCGGCGTGACCTCGACGCGAACATAGCCGCGCCGCCGGGCCTCGAGGAAAAGCAGGTGCGGGTTCTCCGGGAGAACCTGGCTGAGCCGCTCCTGCGACGGACCGTAGGACGTGATCGACGTGCCGACGAACTCGCTCGCGACCACCGGGGAGGCGGGGTCGTCGAAGTCCGCCTTCAGCTGCGCGACGTTGAACGCGTGCACGTCGCCGCCGATTACGACCGGGTTGCGCACCTTGCGCTCCGCGATCTGCGCGAGAAGGCGCCGGCGCGCCTGGGGATAGCCGTCCCAGCCGTCGGTCCAGGCGCTGCGGCCCGGGCCGAGCTTCGTATCCCATTGCGCCATGCGCGTCTGCTGCGCGAGGACGTTCCAGCGCGCGGGCGAGGTGCCGAGCGCTTGCGCGAGCCACGCTTCCTGCCCGGCACCGAGCATGGAGCGGGCGGGATCGTCCAGCTCCGCGCACTGCGCGGCGTCGACGACGGTCGACGGCCCGCCGCGCTTGCGCGGCTGCGGGCAGGCGTGCGGCGAGCGGTACTGGCGATCGTCGAGGATGCAAAAGCGCGCAAGCGCGCCCCAGTCGAGGTGCGCGTGCAGCCGCAGGCCCGCGCCCGCCGGGCGCATCGCGGGCGGCAGGGGCATGTGTTCGTAGAACGCCTGGTAGGCCGCTGCTCGCCGCGCGAGGAAGTCCTCCCGGCTGACCGACGCGGCGCCGCGATCGTCCGCATAGTCGTTCACCACCTCATGGTCGTCCCAGGTGACGATCCACGGGCAGGCCGCGTGGGCGGCCTGCAGGTCCGGATCGCTCTTGTAGAGCGCGTAGCGCGCCCGGTAGTCGTCGAGCGTGAACGCCTCCGGGGCGCCGTGGCTGCGCACCAGCTCGCGTCCCCAGCTCGCCTCGTAGATGTAGTCGCCGAGGAAGGCGACCAGGTCGGGAGCGTCGGCGGCCAGGTGGCGGTACGCGCCGTAGTACCCGTGCTCGTACTGCTGGCACGAGGCAAAGGCAAAACGCAGTCGCTCCACCTGCGCATGCGGCGCAGGCGCGGTCCGCGTGCGGCCGACCGGGCTGCGCGCATCGCCTGCCATGAAGCGATACCAGTACCAGCGCCCGGGCGCGAGGCCCGCGGGCACGACGTGCACCGAATGCCCCCAGGCCGGGTCCGCCGTCGCTTCTCCCGAGGCGACGACCCTGCGCAGCGCCTCGTCCTCCGCGATCTCCCAGCGCACCCGCACCGGCGAAGGCTCGCGCAGGTTCGTCAGCCGCGTCCAGAGCACGACGCTCCCGGCGCCCGGGTATCCGGAGGCCACGCCGAGCGCGAACGGCTCCGCGGCGAAGCGCGCCGCGACCGGCCGAGCGGCGGGCAACGCGGCCATCGCGCAGAGCGAAACCAGGAAGCAGCGGCGCGCGTTCATGCGAATAGAATAATGCCCATGATCCATTTCGTGGTGCATGAAGAAGGCGACGGCGTTGGCGTCGTCGTGGTGGAAGGCGTGAAGTCCGGCCAGTCGCTGAGCGGCTGGATCATGGAAGACGACAAGGACCTCTCGATCGTCTCGAAGAGCGATATCCCGATCGGCCACAAGGTCGCGCTGCGCGATTACCAGCCGGGCGACACGGTGATCAAGTACGGCGTGGACATCGGCAAGGTGGTGAAGCCGATCGGCAAGGGCGAGCACCTGCACGTCCACAACGTCAAGACCAAGCGCTGGTGAACATGGAACTCAAGAACGCGACTTTCCGGGGCTACAAGCGGGAAAACGGCCGCATCGGCGTGCGCAACCACGTCATCATCCTGTCGGTCGACGACCTCTCCAACGCCGCCGCCGAGGCGGTGGCGAGCAACATCCAGGGCACGCTGGCGATCCCGCATCCCTACGGCCGGCTGCAGTTCGGCGCCGACCTGGACCTCCACTTCGCCACCCTCATCGGCACCGGCTCCAATCCGAACGTCGCCGCCGTGGTGGTGATCTGCATCGAGGACGGCTGGGCGAAGAAGGTCGCCGACGCCATCGCCGCGACCGGCAAGCCGGTGGCCTACTTCGGGATCGAGGGCCACGGCGACCATGACACCATCCTGCGCGCCTCGAAGAAGGCCAAGGAGTTCGTGCAGTGGGCCTCGGAATTGCGCCGCGAGGAGCGGCCGCTCAGGGACCTGTGGGTTTCCACGAAGTGCGGCGAGTCGGACACCACGTCCGGCTGCGGCGCCAACCCCACCGTCGGCAACGCCTTCGACAAGCTCTACCCGCACAAGGTGACCCTGGCCTTCGGCGAGACCACCGAGCTCACCGGCGGCGAGCACCTGGTCGCGGCGCGCTGCGCCACCGACGAGGTGCGAAAGAAATTCCAGTTCATGTTCGACCGCTACCAGGCGATCGTCGACCGGCACAAGACGAGCGACCTCTCCGAGTCGCAGCCCACCAAGGGCAACATCGCGGGCGGTCTCACCACCATCGAGGAAAAGGCGCTGGGCAACATCCAGAAGATCGGCCGGCTCTGCAAGGTGGACGGCGTGCTGGACAAGCATGAGCGGCCCACGGGGCCGGGCCTGTGGTTCATGGACTCGTCCTCGGCCGCCGCGGAGATGGTGACGCTGGTCGCCGCCGCCGGCTACACGGTGCATTTCTTCCCGACCGGGCAGGGCAACGTCATCGGCAATCCGATCCTCCCGGTGATCAAGCTCTGCGCGAACCCGCGCACGGTGCGCACGATGTCCGAGCACATCGACGTTGACGTGTCGGGGCTGCTGCGCAAGGAGCTCACCCCCGACCAGGCGGGCGACAAGCTGCTCGAGTGCATGTTCCGGACCGCCAACGGCCGCCTGACCGCGGCGGAGGCGCTGGGTCACCGCGAGTTCGTCCTGACCCGCCTCTACGAGAGCGCCTGACTTCGGAACTTGGCCCACCCGTTCTTCGAGCGTGAAACACGGGCCCCCGTAGCGGGCCCGTTCGCCGCCGAAGAGCTCGGGCTCGCGTTTCGCAATGTCGGCCTGCCCCTCGAGGCGTTGCGCTACGACGTGACGCCTCTGGGCATGCACTACACGCTCTCGCATTTCGACGTCCCGGAGGTCGACGCAAGAGGCTTCCGCCTGGCGGTCGGCGGCGCGGTCGAGGCGCCTCTTTCCATGAGCGTCGACGACCTCAAGGCGCTCGCGCCGCCGCACACGCTGCGGGTGACGCTCGAGTGCGCCGGCAACGGCCGCGCCGGAATGATCCCGCGCTACCCCAGCATGCCGTGGCAGGCCGGCGGCGTTGGAACGGCGGAGTGGACCGGTGTCGCGCTTCGCCACCTGCTCGCGCGCGCGCGCCTCGCGCCGGGCGTGACGGAGGTGGCTTTCGTGGGCGCGGACCGGGGATTCGACTCCGGCGTCGAGCATGCGTTCGGCCGCAGCCTGCCGCGCGAACTCGCGCTGCACGACGACGTGCTGCTCGCCTGGGAGATGAACGGCCGGCCACTCCCGCCGCAGCACGGCGCACCGCTGCGCCTCGTCGTTCCCGGCTGGTTCGGCATGGCGAGCGTCAAATGGCTCGACTTCATCGAGGCGCGCGAGCGTCCGTACGACGGATACCAGCAGGCCGTCGGCTATCACTACCGCCAGCAGGCGAACGAGCCCGGCGTGCCGATCACGCATGCGAAAGTGAAATCGCTCATGGCGCCGCCCGGCATCCCCGACTGGTACACGCGCCGCAGGCTCGCCGACCGCGGACGCATCACGGTGACGGGGCGCGCGTGGAGCGGCGCCGGCACGGCGATCGGGCGGGTGCAGTTCGCCGTGGACGGGGACTGGCGCGATGCGGTGCTCGCACCGGCGGGGCACCGGTATGCCTGGCAGCGCTGGGAGTGCCCGTGGGACGCGACGCCGGGCGAGCACGAGCTCGCCTGCAGGGCGACCGATGCCTCGGGCGCGACGCAGCCCATCGTCCCCGAGTGGAATCGTGCGGGGATGGGCAACAACGCCGTGCAGGTCGTGCAGGTCACGGTGCGATGACCCAGGCGCTGCGCGTACGGGTCTGGCGCGGCGGGCGCGATGGCGCCTTCCAGGCCTACGAGGTGCCGCGCCGCGAGAGCCAGACCGTGCTGGACGTGGTCACCTATATCCAGCGCACCCTCGAGCCGGACCTTGCCTACCGCTTCGCGTGCCGGGTCGGGATGTGCGGCTCCTGCGCGATGACGGTGAACGGCACCGCTCGCTGGACCTGCCGCACCCACGTCGACCGCGTCGCCGTCGACGACCGCCTCGAGATCGCGCCGCTGCGCAACCTGCCCGTCATCCGTGATCTCGTGGCCGACATGCGGGAGTTCTTCGACAAGTGGGCGCGCGCCGGCGGGCGGTTCCAGGGCGAGCGCACGAAGCACGACGCGTTCGCCCGCGTGCCGCCACAGTCCGAGGCGCGTCGCCAGGTCGACGCCGGCATCGAGTGCATCGGCTGCGGCGTCTGCTATGCGAGCTGCGACGTGGTCACCTGGAACCCGGACTACCTGGGCCCGGCGGCCCTCAACCGCGCCTGGACGCTGGTGCAGGACGTGCGCGATCGCGCCGGCGCGGCGCGGCTGGAGGCGGTCGCCGGCGACGCAGGCTGCCACAGCTGCCACACGCACATGAGCTGCACCGAGCGCTGCCCGAAGGGAATTTCGCCGACCGCCGGCATCTCGGGGCTGAAGCGCGCGGTCTTGCGCGCGACCCTGAAGGGCGAGCTGTGACGCCCAAGGCCGAGGCGGTGCTATGGATCGCGCAGCGCGCGAGCGCTGCGGTGCTCGCGCTGTGCGTGGCCGTCCACCTCGCGACCATCATCTACGCCGTGCGCGGCGGCCTGACCGCCGCCGAGATCCTTGCGCGCACGCGCGGCAACGGCGCCTGGCTCGCGTTCTACGGTGTCTTCGTCCTCGCGGTGGCCGTCCATGCCCCGATCGGGTTGCGCGCGGTGCTGCGCGAATGGCTCGGCTGGCGCGGGGCCTCGCGCGACGCGTTCCTCGCGCTCCTTTCCGCCTTCCTTCTCCTGACGGGCCTGCGCGCCGTGCTGGCGGTCTTCTGAGCGGCCATTCCTCGTACTGGGCGTTCGTCGTGCACCGGGTGTCGGGCGTCGCGCTCGCGCTTTTCCTGCCGTTCCATTTCTGGGCGCTCGGAAATGCCCTGCAACTGGACAGCTTCCTGGCATGGACGGAGCAGCCGATGGTGAAGCTCGGCGAATGGCTGATCGTCGTCGCGCTGGCTGGGCACCTCGGCGGCGGCTTGCGCGTGCTGGCGCTCGAGTTCCTGCCCTGGCGGGACTGGCAGAAGAGCCTCACCGCCGGGGCTGCCGCGATCCTGGTCGCAATCGGCCTTGCATTCGCGCTGGCCCTGTAGGATCGTTGCGTACAGGAGGATAAAACCCATGATCAAGAAAATCGCTGCTTTCTTCGCGCTGGCGCTCCTGGCGCTGCAGGCTTCGGCGCAGGCATGGCCCGACAAGCCGGTGAAGTTCATCGTCCCGTTCCCGCCCGGCGGAGCGACCGACATCTCGGCGCGCCTGCTCGGGGAGCGCCTTACCCAGATTTGGGGTCAGCAGGTGGTCATCGAGAACCGCGGAGGAGCCGGCGGCGGCGTGGGCGCCGCGGAAGCGGCGCGCGCCGCGCCGGACGGCTACACGCTGTTCTTCCCGTCAGGCTCGGTGGTCACGGCGAACCAGCATATCTACGCGAGAATGGCCTACGATCCGGAGAAGGACTTCGTCCCGGTGACCAAGGTGGTGTCCGGCCCGCAAGTGCTCACCGTCCCGGCCAACTCACCGTTCAAGACGGTCAAGGATCTCATCGACTTCGGCCGCAACAACCCCGGCAAGCTGACCTTTGGCCATGCCGGGATCGGTTCCCAGACCCACCTCGCGGCGGAGAACTTCGTCTACCAGGCGAAGATCGACGCGCTGTCCGTGCCGTACAAAGGGGAAGGTCCCGGCCTTGCCGGCCACGTGGGCGGCGAGACGCATTTCTTCACCGGCAATCTCGCGGCGGCCATTGGCCACATCAACGGCGGGCGCCTGCGCGCGCTCGGCGTGACCAGCCTGCAGGAGGCGCCGCAGCTTCCCGGCGTGCCGCCGAACGCGAAGACGGTACCGGGCTTCGAGAACACCGGCTGGTTCGGCATCGTTGCGCCAACGGGCACGCCGACGCAAATCGTGCAAAAGGTCTATCAAGACACGAAGAAGGCCCTGGAAGACACGACCATGAAAGGGCGCTTCTACGCGCAGGGCCTCGCGCCGGTCGGAAATTCGCCGGAGCAGCTCGCCAGGGAGCTCAAGGAAGAGACGCAGCTCTGGGCAAAGGTCGTGAAGGAACGCAAGATCTCCGTTAAGTGAGAATCGACCCCGGGCAAGTCGAAGAGGCCGCGAAAGAGCTCTACATCCGGGCGCTGAAGCAGCTGCCGCCCGATGTGAAGCAGGGCTTCGACGTGCTTGCCCGGCGCGAAACCGACGCCGGCGCAAAGGGCATGCTCGGCACGATGATCCGCAACATCGCGGTGGCCGAGCAGAACGACAACCTGCTCTGCCAGGACACCGGGATCCCGATCTACAACGTGTGGATCGGACGCGGCGTCGAGGTGGACGGGCGGGCGCTCAAGGAAGCGATCCGGCGCGGCTGCGAGCGCGCAACGCGCGAGCACCCGCTGCGCTCCTCCGTCGTGCACCCGGTCACGCGGCGCAACGAGCAGACCTCGTGCGGGCGCGGCGTCCCGGTGATCCACGTCGATTTCTCGGACGCCGAGGGGCTCGAGATCGAGATGGTGCCCAAGGGCTCGGGCTCGGAGAACAATTCCTGGCTCAGGATGGCGGTGCCCGCCGAAGGCGTGGACGCCGTCAAGAGCTTCGTCGTCGATTGCGTGCTCGACGCGGGCGGCAAGACCTGTCCGCCGACCATCGTCGGCGTCGGCGTGGGCGGGACCGCGGACCTGTGCATGCACCTCGCGAAGGTTGCCGCGACCCGGCCGCTCGGCTCGCGCTGCGAGGATCCGGAGGGCGCGAAGCTGGAGGACGAGCTCTCGCGCGCGGTCAACATGCTGGGCGTCGGTCCGCAGGGCCTGGGCGGCGATTCGACGTCGTTCGCGGTGCACGTAGAGACTGCCGCGACCCACATCACGATGAACCCCGTGGCGGTCAACATGCAATGCCATTCCGCGCGGCGGGCCCGCGCCACGTTCCTGGGCGGGAAGGTCGAGTATGGCTTCTAGGCTTGCGCTTTTCCTTCTCGCCCTGTCCCTCCCGTGGGCCGGGGCGGCGGCGGAGCTGGAAGGCGTCCGGATGGACGAGATAGCGCGCGTCGGCGCGCAGGAGTTGCAGCTGAACGGCATGGCGCTGCGCAAGCGCGCCTTCTTCAAGGTCTACGTGGCCGGCCTCTACCTGCCGCAGAAGACACGTAGCGCTGAGGACGCGCTGCGCGTCCCCGGCGCGAAGCGCATGACGCTCGCCATGCTGCGCGACGTGGGCGCCGATACGTTCGCCGCGTCGCTCCTCGACGGGCTGAAGGAGAACGCGAGCGAGGCCGAGCTCGCGCAGCTCAAGCCGCAGGTCGACGAGCTGATGGCGACCATGCGCGCCGTCGGCGAGGCCAAGGAGGGCATGGTCATCCACCTCGAGTACACGCCCAACCCGGGCACGCGGGTGGTGGTCAACGGCGCCCCGCAGGGGCGTCCGATCGAGGGCGAGGGCTTCTTCCAGGCCCTGCTCCGGATCTGGCTCGGCGAGAGGCCCGTATCGGCCGACATGAAGAAGGCCCTGCTCGGCGGCGCCTGATGCACCACGAGCTCGCCATGCCGATCAGCGAGGCGCAGGCGCGTGCGCTGCGCATCAACGATACGGTCACGCTAAGCGGGGCGCTGTTCGGGATCCGCGACGCGACGCAGATCCACATGTTCGACCGCGGACGCACCACCCGCTTCGACCTCGCGGGCCATGCGGTGGTGCACACGGCGCCGAACGTGCGCAAGGTGGAGAAAAGCGCCGCCCACCCGGCCGGATACGCGCCGGTCTGCATCGGCACGACCACCAGCGACCGCATGGAGCGCTTCACCCAGCCGCTCATGGAGAAGAACGGCGTGCGCCTGATCATCGGCAAGGGCGGCCTGCGCGAGGGCTCGCTGCAGGCGTTCGCCCAGCTCGGCGGCGCGTACCTTGCCCTCATCGGCGGCACGGCAGCCCTCGAGACGACCTGGATCGAAGCCATCGAGGACGTCGACCTCGATGACCTCAATCCGGAGTCGCTATGGAAGTTCCGCGTGCGCGGCTTCGGGCCGCTCCTTGTTGCGATGGACAGCCACGGCGGCAGCCTCTATTCCGCGGTCGACCGGGCCGCGCGCGGCCGGCGCGCCGCGGCGCTCGCGGCGGTGGGCGTGAAGGCCCCCTAGGCGAGCGCCGCGGCGACGCGCTCGGCGATCATTCCGCTTACGCGCTCGTTCGACTCGCGCGTCAGGCCCGCGATATGGGGCGTGAGGAGCAGGTTCGGCGCACCGGCGAGCGGCGAGCCGGCCGGGAGCGGCTCGGCAGCGAACACGTCGAGCGCCGCACCGCCGAGCCGCCCGGCCGCGAGCGCCTGCGCGAGCGCAGCCTCGTCCACGACGCCGCCGCGCGCGGTGTTGATGAGGATCGCGTCGGCCTTCATCCGCGCGAGGCGGCCGGCGTCCACCAGGTTGCGAGTCTCCGCGGTGAGCGGCACGTGCAGACTGACCACGTCGCTCGATGCCAGCAAGGCGTCCAGTTCCAGCCGGCGCACTTCCTTCCAGGACGCGTCCTCCGGAGGAAGCATCGCATCGAAGGCGCAGACCTCCATGCCGAGGGCGCGCGCAAGCTTTCCGACGGTGCGGCCGATCAAACCGAACCCGACGAGCCCGAGCGTCTTCCCGGCGAGCTCGCGCCCGCCGGAGAGGGCCTCGCGAGGCCACGTCCCGGCGCCGATGGCGCCCGTCGAGAAATATGCCCCGCGCAGGAGCAGCATGGCCGAGCAGATGACGTACTCCGCCACCGAGAGGGCGTTCGCGCCGGTGGCGGGGATGACCTGGATGCCGCGCTGCGCGCAGGCCCCGACGTCGATATTGTCCAGGCCGACCCCGAGCCTGCCCACCACGCGAACCTGCGTCGCGCGCTCGAGGACCTCGCGATCCACTCTAGTACGATTGCGCACGATGAGGCCGTCAGTTTGCGGCACGGCCTGCAACAGCGCGGCACGGTCCGCAGCAAGGGTGGGCGCGTACCGGACGTCGAAGCGCGCGCGCAATGACGCGACCGCCGGCTCGTCCATGAATTCGGTAATGAGGATCTTCTTCACGCAGCCATGCTAGCGCAGCTCGACACCGACATCCTCATCCTCGGCTCCGGCGGCGCGGGCCTGTTCGCAGCGCTGCACGCGAAGCGCGCGGCGCCGGGCCTCTCGGTCACGGTCGCGGTCAAGGGGCTGCTCGGCAAATGCGGCTGCACCCGCATGGTCCAGGGCGGCTACAACGTCGCGCTCGCCGAGGGCGACTCGATCGAGCGCCATTTCATGGACACCATCGAGGGGGGCAAGTGGCTGCCCGACCAGGACCTCGCCTGGATGCTGGTGAGCCTCGCGGTGGAGCGCATCCACGAGCTCGAGAACGAGCTCGGCTGCTTCTTCGACCGCAATCCCGACGGCACCATCCACCAGAAGGCGTTCGCCGGGCAGACCTTCGACCGCACGGTCCACAAGGGCGACCTCACCGGCATCGAGATCATCAACCGCCTCGCCGAGCAGGTCTGGGCGAGGGACATCCAGCGCCTGGAGGAGCATCGCGCGGTCGAGCTGGTCAAGGCGCGGGACGGCGAGGGGATCGCCGGCGTTCTCTTCATCGACATGCGGACCGGCGAGTACCGGCTCGTTCGGGCGAAGGCCGTCCTGCTCGCCACCGGCGGCGGGCCCACGATGTACAAGTACCACACGCCCTCAGGCGACAAGAGCTGCGACGGGCTCGCCATGGCGCTGCGCGCCGGGCTGCCGCTGCGCGACATGGAGATGGTGCAGTTCCACCCGACCGGCCTGCTCGCGGGGCCGCATACGCGGATGACCGGCACGGTACTCGAGGAGGGCCTGCGCGGCTCGGGCGGCTACCTCCTGAACGGGTCGAAGGAGCGCTTCATGCAGCGCTACGACGCGAAGGGCGAGCGGGCGACGCGGGACATCGTGTCGCGGGCGATGTTCGCCGAAATCCGCGAGGGCCGCGCGACCCCGCACGGCGGGCTCTACATCGCCATGTCGCATCTCGGGGTGGAGCGCGTGCGCAAGGAGTTCAAGGGCATGGTCGAGCGGTGCGCGGACTGCGGCTTCGACCTCGCCGGCGGCCTGGTCGAGGTCGTACCCACGGCGCACTACATGATGGGCGGCGTGGAGTTCCGCCCGGACTGCACGACGGACCTGCACGGGCTTTTCGTAGCGGGCGAGGACTCAGGCGGCGTGCACGGCGCCAACCGCCTCGGTGGTAACGGCGTGGCGAACTCGACGGTCTTTGGCGCCGTCGCCGGGGATGCGATGGCCGCGTTCGTGGAGAAAGAACGCCTCCGCGACCCGGACGCGCATGCGCTCGAGGCGGCGATCGCGCGCTGCGAGCGCCTTTTCGCCGGAAGCGCCGGCGAGAACCCGCATGCCTTGCGCGAGCGCCTTTACGACCTCATGTGGGAGAACGTCGGCATCATCCGCGACGCCAAAGGCCTGCGCGCGGCGCAGGCAGAACTCGCCGATCTGCAGGCCCGGCTCGAGGCTGCGGGCACCGGCAAGGGCTCGCGCGCGTTCAACCTCACCTGGCACGATTGGCTCAATCTCGACAGCCTGCTCCAGGTGAGCCGCGCCATCACCGCTTCAGCGCGCGCGCGCGAGGATTCGCGCGGGGCGCATTTCCGCGCCGATTTCCCGGAAGAGGGGCCGCTCGAGCGCTCCGCCTATACTCGGGTGAGCGGCGGCGTCACTGGCGACCTGGCCATCGAGATGCGCCCGGTGGCGTTTACTCGCGTACGACCCGGCGAGAGCCTCATGTAGAATTTCCGCACACTTGAGGAATAAGGAGGAGAACATGAGAATCTTTTCTCGCATTGCAGCATTGCTGGCGGTCGCCCTTTCGCTGTCGTTCGGCGCGCAGGCCCAGAACATCTCCATCGCGACCGGCGGAACCGGCGGGGTGTACTACCCGATGGGCGGAGGCATGGCCGCCGTTCTCTCGAAGTATGTGAGCGGAATGCAGGCCACCGCCGAAGTGACCGGTGGCTCGGTGGCGAACCTGCAGCTCATTGGCACGGGCAAGCCGTACATCGCGCTCAGCATGAACGATGCCGCGCTCGACGCGCTCAAGGGCCAGGACAAGTTCACCGGCAAGCCCGTCCCCGTGCGCACGCTCATGGTCCTCTACCCGAACCGCATGCACGTGGTCTCGATCGAGGGCACCGGCGTCACGAAGATGGCCGACCTGAAGGGCAAGCGCGTCTCCACCGGCTCGGGCGGCAGCGCCACCGAAGTGATGGCCTTCCGCGTCATCGAGGCGGCCGGGCTCGACAAGGACCGGGACATGACGCGCGAGCGCCTCGGCGTGGCGGAATCGGTGGCGGCGCTGAAGGACCGCAAGATCGACGCGTTCTTCTGGGTCGGCGGCCTGCCCACGGCCGCGGTGACGGACCTCGCCAACACGCCCAACGTGAAGATCAGGATGATCGACCACGCGAACCTGGTGCCGGCGATGAACAAGAAGTACGGCAACCTCTACGTCGAGGACACCATCGGCAAGGACGTGTACAAGGGCATGGACGCGGACAACAAGCAGGCCACGGTGATGAACATCCTGGTCGCGCACCAGGCGATGGACGACAAGACCGCCTACAACATCGTCAAGGCGATCTTCGACCACCGCGACGAGCTGGTCCGCGTGCACAAGGAGGCGGCGAACTTCAAGCTCGAGAACCAGAAGGGCTCGGCGTCCGCGCTGCCCTGGCATCCGGGCGCGGTGAAGTACTACGCGGAGAAGGGCGTCAAGATCAACTGATCGCCTGAGCGTCGCCAAAGCCCCGACCAGCCTGCTGGCGGGGCTTTTTCATTGAGAGGGGGAGGCATGAGCGAAACCGCGCGGCTGCACCAGCCGTCGGCCGAGGTCAGCGAGGAGGCCCTGCAGCGCGCCGAGGAGATGATCGAGCGCGAGGAAGGCGTCCAGAACAAGCTGACCGGGTGGCTCGCCGCGTTCGTCGGCGTGACGGCCGTGGCGATGTCGCTCTTCCACCTCTATACCGCCTACGCCATCGTGCGGCCGGAGCACCTGCGTGCGATCCACGTCGCGTTCGTCCTGCTCCTCACCTTCCTGATCTTCCCGGTCGCCAAGCGCTTCCGCCACCGCGTGATGTGGTGGGACGGGCTGCTCGCCGCGGCCGGCGTGGCGACGACCGTCTACCTCATCATGGGCGGCGACGATTTCTTCGACCGCTCGATCATTCCCAACGACTGGGACATCGTCTTCGGCGTGGGCCTTGCGCTGCTGGTGCTCGAGGCGATGCGCAGGACCACCGGCTGGGTCATGCCCATCGTCACCACCTGCTTCCTGCTCTATGCCCTGTTCGGCGAGTACCTGCCCGCGCCGTGGACGCACAAGGGCTACGAGATCCCGCGCCTGGTCGGGCACATGTACATGACCCTGGAGGGGATCTTCGGCACCGCGATCGCCGTTTCCTCGACCCTGATCATCCTGTTCACCATCTACGGCGCCGTGCTGCAGTACTCCGGCGCCGGCAAGTTCTTCATCGATTTCTCCTTCTCCGTGATGGGCGGCAAGCCGACCGGCGCCGGGCGCACCGTCACCCTCGCCTCGTTCCTTCTCGGCGGCCCCTCGGGCTCCGGCGTGGCGACGACGGTCACGCTCGGCGCCGTCGCGTGGCCCATGCTGGCAAAGGTCGGCTACACGAAGGACGCCGGCGGCGGCCTGCTCGCCGCGGGCGGGCTGGGCGCGATCATCTCGCCCCCGGTGCTGGGCGCCGCGGCGTTCCTGATCGCGGAGTTCCTGAAGATCTCGTACCTCGACGTGCTGCTGATGGCGGTCATCCCGACCGGGCTCTTCTACCTGACGCTGTTCATCATGGTGGAGATCGACGCGCGCAAGTTCGGCATGCGCGACGTGAACTTCGGCGAGATCGAGTCCTGGTGGAGCCTGTCGAAGAAGTACTGGTTCCACTTCCTGTCCCTCGTCTCGATCATCGCCTTCATGCTGCTGGGCTTCTCGCCCGAGCTGTCGGTGTTCTGGGCGACGGTCGTTGCGCTCGGGACGAGCCTGCTGCGGCGCGATACGGCGCTCATCCCCTACGACGCGGTCACGGGGCGCGCGCCGGTCGTGCGCTCGCTGCTCGGCTCGGGCCTGATCCAGGCGCTGCGCGGCGGTTCCGTCGCGGTGCTGAACGTCGCCGCGACTTGCGCAGGCGCCGGCCTCATCGTCGGCGTCGTCACGCTGACCGGCCTGGGCCTGAAGTTCAGCTCCATCGTGCTGGCCTACGCGGGCAACTCGCTCCTGCTGACCGCGCTCTACACGGCGCTGATCGTGTGGATCGTCGGCCTCGCCGTCCCGGTGACGGCGAGCTACATCATCTGCGCGGTCATCGCGGCGCCGGCGCTCATCGCGCTCAAGGTGCCGGAGTTCGCGGCGCACATGTTCATCTTCTACTACGCGGTGCTCTCCGAGGTGTCCCCGCCGACCGCGCTTTCGCCGTTCGCCGCCTCCGCGATCACCGGCGGCGACCCGTACAAGACGACGCTCCAGTGCTGGAAGTACTGCCTGCCCGCGTTCCTCGTGCCGTTCATCTTCGTCCTCGATCCGGCCGGGACCGGCCTGCTCCTGACGGGCTCGTTGAAGACGCTCGCTTCGGCGAACTGGCTGTCGATCGCGTTCCTCACCTTCACCGCCGCAGTCGGCATCCTGGCGCTCGCGGGCGGATTCCAGGGATGGCTGTGGCGCAAGACCGCGCTGTACGAGCGGCTGATGCTGATTGTTGCCGGCATCCTGCTCGTCTACCCCGGCAAGCTGACCAATATCATCGGCTTCAGCCTGGTCGCGGTCGCGCTGATCCTCCAGTTCGCGGTGCGCCCCCATGCCAAAGCCGCATAGCGCCGCCGGCTGGCCCGACGCGATCTACCGCGAGCTGAAGGCCGCGGGGATCCGCATCGTCGGCTTCGTTCCCGACGGCGGGCACAAGCGCCTCATCGAGCTGTGCCTCGCGGACAAGGCCATGCGCACCGTCGTGCTCAGCACGGAGGAGGAAGGCATCGGCCTCGCCGCCGGCGGCTGGCTGGGCGGCGAGAAGGCGGTGCTGCTCATGCAGTCGAGCGGCGTGGGCAACGTGGTCAACGTGATCGGCATGAACAAGGAATGCCGCTTCCCGCTCGTCTCGCTGGTCACCATGCGCGGCCACGAGGGCGAGTTCAACCCGTGGCAGGTGCCGATGGGGCAGGCGACGCGCACGGTGCTCGAGGCGATGGGCACCATCGTCCACGAGGCCACGAGCGCCGGGGAGGTCGCCCCCACCGTCAACGCCGCCTTGCGCCTCGCCTACAACAGCTACGCGTCGGTGGCGGTGCTGATCGCCCAGCGCGTCATCGGCATCAAGAGCTTCCAGGACCAGACCGAGAAATGAGCGGGAAATGAACGCCACCTTGCACCGCCGTGACGTCGTGCGCCTGCTGCTGAAGGACCGGAACGGCCTGCTCGTCGTCGCCGGGCTCGGCTCCACGGCGTGGGACATCACCGCCGCGGGCGACCACGACCTGAGCTTCCCGCTGTGGGGCGCGATGGGCCAGGCGGCGATGATGGGCCTCGGCCTCGCCCTCGCACAGCCCCGGCGCCGCGTGCTCGTCATCACCGGCGACGGCGAGCTGCTGATGGGCATCGGCGCGCTCGCCACCATCGGCGTGCAGCAGCCGGCCAACCTCACGGTCGTGGTGATCGACAACGCCCGCTACGGCGAGACCGGCATGCAGGCGACGCACACCGCGAGCGGCGTCGACCTGGCCGGAGTCGCCAAGGCGTCGCGCTTCCGAAACAGCCTTACGGTCACGAAGCAGGCCGAGCTGAAGAAGCTCGGGGCGCTCGTGCACCGGACGAAGGGACCGAACTTCGTCGCGGTGAAGGTCCTGGCCGAGAAGATTCCGCTCGTCCTCCCGCCGCGCGAGGGAGCGCTCCTGAAGGCGCGCTTCCGCCGCGCGCTGCTCGGGAAATCCGCCGACCGCATCTAGCAGGAGCCGCATGGAAAAGATCCGCATCCAGTTCACGCTCTTCTCCGCTTTCTATTCGCCGCTCATCTCGGCGATGTCGGGCGGCTTCCTCAAGGCCGAGGGCCTCGATCCGGAGTGGTCGGTCTCGCCGCCGGGCGTCTCGGCGATCGCCGCCCTGAAGGACGGCACCGCTCACGTCGTGCAATCGGCGCTGAGCCAGGGCTTCACCGCGCTCGACGCCGGCAAGACGCCCGAAGCGGTGCATTTCGCCCAGGTGAACGAGATGGACGGGTTCTTCCTGACGGCGCGCCAGGCCGAACCGGCGTTCTCCTGGAGGAAGCTCGAAGGCGCCGAGGTGGTCAGCTTCAAGGGCGGCCAGCCGAACGCGATGTTCCGCTACGCCTGCCACAAGGCGGGCATCGACTTCGCGAAGATCAAGCTCATCTGCCCCGGCGGACCCGGGGAGATCGACCAGGCGTTCCGCGCCGGCCAGGGCCAGTACGTCCACCAGCAGGGCCCGTATCCGCAGCAGCTGCAGGCCGACGGCGTCGGCCACGTCGTGGCGCAGGTCGGTCCGCAGATCGGCCCGTGCGGATTCTCCAGCCTCGCCGCGACGCGCGAGTGGCTGACGACGGACATGGCGCGCGCCTTCATGCGCGCCTACCGCAAGACCCGGGTCTACATGAACGAGACGCCGGCCGCCGACATCGCGCGCGCCGAGAAACCGTACTTCCCGGACGTCGGCGAGAAGGTGCTCGCCGACTGCATCGCGACCTACCAGAAGCTCGGCTGCTGGACGCCCCACGCCGAAATCACGCGGGCCGCGTACGAGAAGACGCTCGACATCTTCGAGTACAACGGCCAGCTCAAGGCGCGCTATCGCTACGACCAGGTCTGCACGGAGCCGCCGGCCGGCTGACCGTCAGCCGATGTGCTTCCTGAAGAACTCCAGCGTGCGCTGGCGCGCGAGCTTCGACGCCTCCGCGTTGTAGGAGCCGCGCTGGTCGCAGTTGAAGCCGTGGCCGGCGCCGGCATAGAAATGGCCCTGCACCTCCGGATGCTTCGCCAGGATCTCCTTCGCCTGTTCGGGCGTCGGGCTCTGGTCGTTCTCGCCGAAATTGCACATCACCGGGATCTTCGGCTTCTCGTCCTTGAAGCCCGGCATGCCGCCGCCGTAGTACGGCGCGGAGGCCGCCAGCCCCGCGGTCCGCGCCGCGGCGACCCAGGCGACGGTGCCGCCCCAGCAGTAGCCGACGATGCCGACCTTGCCCGCCTTCTTCGCCTCGGCGACCGCCGCGTCCACATCCAGCATCGTCTGCTTCCAGTCGAGCTTCTGCATCATCGCGATGCCGGCCTGGATCTCGGGCTGCGAGTAGCCGGTGTCGTAGCCGCGCTGCAGGCGGTCGAACATGGAGGGGGCGATGGCGAGGTAGCCGTCCGCCGCGTAGCCGTCGGCGACCGACTTGATGTGGCTGTTGACGCCGAAGATCTCCTGGACGACGACGATGGCGCCGCGCGGCTTGCCCGCCGGGTCGGCGCGGTAGGCGGCGAGCTTGTGCCCGTCCGCGGCGGTCAGTTCGATCATCTTTCCCATGGTTAGAATCCTTTCATGAAGAAAAGCGGGGAAGCGCTGCACCGGCTGGCGCGAACGGCCCTCGAGAAGGCTGGCGCACATTCTAAGATGGCCGAGGCCGCGGCCGCGCACCTCGTTCGCGCCGAGGAGCAGGGCCTGCCTACGCACGGGATGTCCCGCGTGCCCTTCTACTGCGGGATGCTGCGCAACGGCCGCGCCGACGGTTCCGCCCACCCGGCGATGGTCGCGGACCATGCGGCGGTGTGCCTGATCGACAACCGCGACGGCCTGCCCTATGTCTCGGCGCAGTGGGCGGTGCAGGAAGTCATCCAGCGCGCGCGCCGGAACGGCATCGCGTTCGCCGGCATCCGCAACAGCGCGCATGTCGGCGTGCTCGGCATCCACCTGGCGGAAGTCGGCGCGGCCGGGCTCGTGGGCTTCGCCTTCACCAACTCCCCGGCGGCGATCCCCGCCTGGGGCGGGAAGAAGGGCCTGTTCGGCACGAACCCGGTCGCCGCGGTGTTCCCGCGGCAGAAGGGGGAGCCGCTCGTCATCGACCTGGCGTTGACGACGGTGGTGCGCGGCAAGATCATGCTGGCGATGAAGCGCGGCGAGAAGATTCCCGAAGGCTGGGCGCTCGACCGGCACGGCAAGCCCACCACCGACCCGAAGGAGGCGATCGAGCACGGCAGCCTTTTTCCGATCGGCGGCGCGAAAGGGGCGATGCTCGCGCTGATGTTCGAGCTGATCTGCGCCTCGCTCACCGGGGCGGCGATCGGCACGGAGGCCGACTCGTTCTTCTCGGAGAACGGCAACCGGCCGCGCATCGGCCAGGCGTTCATCGCGATCGACCCGTCGCAGCTCGCCGGCATGGACCGCTACTTCGAGCGGGTGGAAGCCGTCGTGGCCGCGATGCTCGCCGATCCGGAAGTCCGCCTGCCGGGCGCCCGCCGCTTCGCCGCCGAGAAGGCCGCGCGCGCCGGGATCGAGGTTCCGGACGAGCTCCTCGCGCAGATCGAGAAGCTGTGTTCGACGTAACCGTCGACTTTCCGAAGATGAAGGTCGCGGTCGCGATACGCGACCGCCGCGTCACGGAAATCCGGTACTTGCCATTGGCCTCCCCGGCCATTCCCGCGAAGAACCCGCTGGCGGCGGAGGCGGAGCGGCAGATCAAGGCCTATCTGAAGGACCCGGACGCGAAGTTCGACCTGCCGCTGCTGATCGAGGGCACGGATTTCCAGAAGCGGCTCTGGAAAGCGCTGCGCGAGATTCCGCGCGGCAGGACGCTGACCTACGGCGAGCTCGCGCGCAGGCTGGGCGGGACCGATCACGAGATGAACCGGGCGGTCGGCCAGGCGTGCGGCGACAACCGGCTGCCGATCGTCATCCCCTGCCACCGCGTCGTCGCCGCCGACGGCCTGGGCGGCTTCGCCCACGCGAGCGGCGGCTACCTCCTGGAGGCGAAGCGCTGGCTGCTCTTGCACGAGATCGGCGCCGACGCGTTCGAGCTGTCGCCTTGAGGGACGCGGACGCGTCGGCCGTGGACGCGTTCTGCGATGCCCTCTGGCTCGAGGACGGCCTTTCGAAGAACACGCTCGCCGCCTATCGGGCCGATCTCGCCCAGCTCGCTTCGTTCTCGAAGAAGGCGCTGGTCGAGCTCGAGGAAGCCGACCTCTTCGCCTTCCTCGCCTCGCGGCGGGGCCGCGCCACGAGCGCCGCGCGCATGGTGTCGACGCTGAAGCGCTTCTTCCAGTACTGCGTGCGCGAGCGGCGCATGCGCCTCGATCCGACGCTGAAGCTCGATCCGCCCAAGCGACCGCCGCGCTTTCCCAAGACGCTGACCGAGGCCGACGTGGAGGCGCTGCTCGGCGCGCCGGATGCCGAGACTCCGCTCGGCCTGCGCGACCGGGCGATGCTCGAGACGCTCTACGCGACCGGCCTGCGCGTCTCCGAGCTGGTCGGGATGAAGACGTTCGAGGCCAACCTCGACGCGGGCGTGGTGCGGGTGATGGGCAAGGGAGCGAAGGAGCGCCTCGTTCCCCTGGGCGAAGTGGCGGTCGACTGGATCGCGAGATACCTGCGCGAGCGCAAGCAGACCGCCTCCGCGACGCTGTTCATCACTTCGCGCGGCACGGGCATGACGCGCCAGGCGTTCTGGAAGCTGATCCGGCGCTACGCCGCGCGGGCGATTCCCGGCAAGAAGCTCTCGCCGCACGTGCTGCGCCACGCGTTCGCCACGCATCTCATCAACCACGGCGCCGACCTGCGGGTGGTGCAGCTCCTCCTGGGGCATGCCGACATCTCGACCACCCAGATCTACACCCACGTCGCGCGGGAGCGCCTGAAGGCGCTGCACGCGCGCCACCATCCGCGTGGCTGACACGCCGGCGACGATGTTCCTCGAGGCGCACGGCGTCGCCTATACCGGGCACGAGTACGCGTACGTCGAGCATGGCGGCACCGAAGTCTCGGCGCAGGCGCTCGGGGTGCCCGAGCGCCACGTGGTGAAGACGCTGGTGATGCAGGACGAGGACGCGAAGCCGCTGATCGTGCTGATGCACGGTGACCGCAAGGTCTCGACCAAGAACCTCGCCCGGCAGGCGGGGCGCAAGCGCATCGAGCCGTGCCGTCCCGACGTCGCGCAACGCCACTCGGGATACCAGGTCGGCGGCACTTCGCCCTTCGGCACGCGGAAGAAGATGCCGGTCTACATGGAGCGCTCGGTCCTCGCGCTGCCGCACCTGTACATCAACGGCGGGCGGCGCGGCTTCCTGGTGAAGATCGTTCCGGCGGAGCTGGTGCGGGTCCTGGCTCCCCAGCTCGTGGACGCGGCGCTCGAAGGCTAGCGCCGGCGCTCGATGGAGACGCCGACCCGGCCGGCATCCTTCAGGATGCCCAGCTTGACCACCGACACCTTGACCGCCGCGGCGCCGAACTCCTGCAGGATCGCGGCAGCCACGCGGTCGGCGAGCGCCTCGACCAGGTTGTAGTGCTTGCCGGTCGCGATCTCGCGAACCCGCGTCGCGACCTTGTCGTAGTCGATGCAGTCCGCCACCTTGTCGCTCGCGAAGACCGAGGCGTTGGCGATGCCGATCTCCAGATCGAAACTGAGCGTTTGCGGCGCGAACCGCTCGCGCCGGTGGAAGCCGATCAGCGCGTCCACGCGCAGGTCGCGGATGAAGATGCAGTCCATGGGATGCGTGGAATTATAGAATCCCGGCGTGGATACCCCCTTGATGCCCGTCATCGCTGCCGCGGGCGGCTACCTGCTGGGCTCGATTTCCTTTGCCATCGTGGTCAGCCGCGTCATGGCCCTGCCGGATCCGCGCAGCTACGGGTCGAAGAATCCCGGCGCGACGAACGTCCTGCGCTCCGGGAGCAAGGCCGCCGCGGTGCTCACGCTCCTCGGCGACGGGGCGAAAGGCTGGCTCGCGGTCTGGCTGGCCTGGCGCCTTACCGGCGATGCGACCGCAGCGGCCGCCGCGGGGCTGGCCGCGTTCGCCGGCCACCTCTGGCCGGTGTTCCACCGCTTCGCGGGTGGGAAGGGCGTGGCCACCGCCGCCGGGGTGCTGCTCGGGCTGGACTGGCGCGTGGGCGCCGGGACCATCGCGACCTGGCTGATCATCGCCGCGTTCCTGCGCTACTCGTCGCTCGCGGCGCTCGTCGCGGCGCTCTTCGCCCCGCTCGCCACCTTTTTCCTGCTCGGCTTCGGCGCGCCGTTCCTTGCCGTGCTCGCCATGGCGGCGCTGCTCGTGTGGCGCCACAAGCCGAACATCGCGCGCCTGGTGGCCGGCGAGGAGCCGAGACTGTGGGCTAAGAAGCCGGGCTGAGCTCCCAGCGCGGGCGGACGTTGAAGCCGCCCGCCGCGGTGAACTTATGCGCGGAGAAGCGAAGCGCGGCAGCGAAGGCGATCATCGCGCCGTTGTCGGTGCACAGCTCCGGCGCCGGATAAAAAACCTCGAAGCCCTGCCGAGAAGCCGCGGCATCGAGCGCCGCGCGAAGCTGCCGGTTGGCGCCGACGCCCCCGGCGACGACCAGGCGCCGGATTCCGGTAGCGTCCATGGCCTGCACGCACTTCGCCGCCAGAACCTCGACCACCGCGTCCACGAAGGCGCGCGCGACGTCGGCCGGTGCCGGGGTTCCGCTCCTGACGAGCATGAGTACCGCGGTCTTCAGCCCGGAGAAGCTGAAGTCGAGGTCGCCACTGTCGATCATCGGCCGGGGAAGATGGTAGCGGCCCGGGGTGCCTTCCTCGGCGAGCGCGGACACGGCCGGCCCGCCGGGATAGCCCAGGCCGAGCAGCTTCGCCGTCTTGTCGAAGGCTTCGCCGGCCGCGTCGTCCTGCGTTTCCCCGAGGAGCCGGTAGTCGCCCACGGCGCTCACCTGCATGAGCTGGGTATGGCCGCCCGAGACGAGCAGGGCGATGAAGGGGAACGCCGGCGCACGCTCGCCGAGCAGCGGCGACAGCAGATGGCCTTCGAGGTGGTGAATTCCAAGGGCGGGCACCTCGAGAGAAGCGGCGAGCGCGTGGGCGAAGGACGCGCCCGCCAGCAGCGCACCGGCGAGGCCCGGGCCTTCCGTGTAGGCCACGGCGGCAAGGTCCGCGATCCGCCGCCCCGATTGCCCGAGCAGTTGGCGGGCCAGGGGAACGAGGCGCCGGACGTGGTCGCGCGAGGCGAGCTCCGGCACGACCCCCCCGTAGGCCTCGTGCATCGCGACCTGGGAATGCACGAGGTGGCCGAGCAGGCGCCGCTCTTGAGCGTCATAGAGCGCGACGCCGGTCTCGTCGCACGAGGTCTCGATTCCCAGGATGAGCACGGGATCGATTCTGATACAATTCGCCCCCTTTTCGAGGTCCGAGGCCGAGGGCAGGATGCCGACAGTACGTGTGAAGGAAAACGAGCCGTTCGAAGTGGCCATGCGCCGCTTCAAGCGCACGGTCGAGAAGACGGGGCTGCTCACCGAGCTGCGCTCCCGCGAGTACTACGAGAAGCCCACCGCCGAGCGCAAGCGCAAGCTCGCCGCCGCGGTCAAGCGCCACCACAAGCGCCTGCGCAGCCAGATGCTGCCGCAGAAGATGTACTAGCCGCCTCCCGGCGGCTTCCAGTACGACCCTCAAAGAGAAAATCAACGAAGACGTGAAGGCGGCGATGCGCGCCCGGGATGCGGCGCGCCTGTCGACGCTGCGCCTCGCCACCGCGGCGATGAAGCAGAAGGAGGTCGACGAGCGCGTCACGCTCGGCGACGCCGAGGTGCTCGCGATCCTCGAGAAGATGATCAAGCAGCGGCGCGAGTCGATCGCGCAGTTCGAGAAGGCCGCCCGCCAGGACCTCGCCGACAAGGAGAAGGCCGAGATCGCGGTGCTCGAGGCCTACCTGCCGCAGAAGCTCTCCGATGCCGAAATCCAAAAGGAAATCAACTCGGTAATTTCGCAAACCGGCGCAAGCGGCGTCAAGGACATGGGAAAGGTGATGGCGCTGCTCAAGCCGCGCCTTGCCGGCCGCGCCGACATCGGCGCCGTTTCCGGCCTAGTAAAGAGCAAGCTTTCCGGATAAAAATCCGGGTGTGATCCCGGATTCATTCAAGCAGGACCTGCTCAACCGGGTCGATATCGTGGACGTGGTCTCCCGCTACGTCCAGCTGAAGAAGGGCGGCGCGAACTACCTCGGCCTGTGCCCCTTCCACGGCGAGAAAACCCCTTCGTTCACCGTCAGCCCGGCCAAGCAGTTCTATCACTGCTTCGGTTGCGGGGAGCACGGCAATGCCATCGGCTTCATGATGGCCTACGGCGGCATGGGCTACGTCGACGCGGTCAAGGAGCTCGCCGCCTCCGCAGGGATGCAAGTTCCCGAAGCGCGGCCGCGCACGCCGGAAGAAGCCGCCCGGCAGGAGCGCGAGACCGATCTCTATGGCGTCATGGAGAAGGCGATGGAGTTCTATCGCGCGGAGCTGAAAAAGGCGCCGCGCGCCATCGAGTACCTCAAGGGGCGCGGCCTCACGGGCGAGATTGCCGCGCGCTTCCGGATCGGCTACGCGCCGGATGACTGGCAGGGGCTCAAGGCGGCATTCCCCAAGTACGAAGACAAGGCCCTGGTCGAGTGCGGCCTGGTGATCGAAGGCGAGGGCAAGCGCTACGACCGGTTCCGGGACCGCGTGATGTTCCCGATTCTGAGCGCTCGCGGCGCGGTGATCGCCTTCGGGGGGCGCGTGATGGGCGAAGGGGAGCCCAAGTACCTGAACTCCCCCGAGACGCCGCTCTTCGAGAAGGGGCGCGAAGTCTACGGGCTCGTCCAGGCGCGCGACGCGATCCGCACTTCGGGCAGGGTCCTCGTGGTCGAGGGCTACATGGACGTTGTCGCTCTGGCGCAATTCGGCGTTGGCTATGCGGTGGCCACCCTTGGCACGGCGACGACGCCGATTCACGTTGCGAAGCTGCTTCGCCTGACCGACGAGATTGTCTATTGCTTCGACGGCGATGCCGCAGGTCGGAAAGCGGCCTGGAGAGCCCTGGAAACCAGCCTTCCGGTCGCCCCGGACAACAAGCCGATCAAGTTTCTCTTCCTGCCCGAGGGGGAAGATCCGGATTCGTACGTGCGCAAGAACGGCAAGGAGAAGTTCGAGGATCTGGTCCGACGCGCGGAGACGCTATCCCAGTTTCTTTTGAGCGAGCTCCGCGCCCAATTCAATCTTGAGACGCCTGAGGGCAGAGCCCAGTTCGTTTCGGCCGCCAAGCAGCATCTGCAGAAGGTCACTGCGCCGATACTCCGGGTTCAGCTGGTCAATGCGGTGGCGGAACTGGGCCGCGTCGCGGAAGGGGAGATCCGCGCTCTTCTGCAGTTGCCTGAAGCGCCTCGGTTCGCGAGAAGCGCTCCCGCGAAGGCGTATACCGCCGGCACCAACTCGCTTGAATGGAAGCTCCTCTGCTCTTTGCTCGTTGATCTACCACTGGTCGTGCACGTGGACCCGTCGCTGCTTCGGGTGAATGAACCCGAAGGCAGGGCCTTGCTGGCCATTCGGGACGTATTTGAGACCGAAGAGGACCCGTCCGTGCGGGGAATCATCGAACGGCTCGAAGGCAACCCGTTGCTGGAACACGTTCTGCGGGCGAATCGGTACGCCGATGAACTGGGATTTACTCAGGAGCAGGCAAGGGCCGAGATGCAAGGGGCGCTCGGAAAGCTGGACGAAATCCGGCGCAAAGCAGAGTTGGACAGCCTCTTGAAGACGGGCTTGCGCTCGACGCAGGAGCTCGCCGCTTATAACGACAAGATGATCGTCTACAAGCGGTTGCAGGGCGCGTTGCGCCAAGAGAGCCCTGCGCAGAACTAGCGCAGCGGCGTTTGCGTCCAACAGGAGGCTGGCCCGCTTTTTGCGGTCGTCCTCGGACGCCGGGAATACGGAAAGCCCTTGAATGTTCAAGCTTTTGCTACAATATTCGGCTTTTCGCCAGAAGTAGCCGCAGCGTCGTCCGCCCCGGGGGATAGATGGTCCAGAAGCGCAAGCCGAAGTCGAAGGTCAAGAAGATCCGTGCAGCAAAGAAAAAGGCCAGCGTCGTCAAGCGCCTGAAGGTCAAGGCGCGCGCCCCGAAAGCCCAGCCGAAGAAGCCCCTCAAGGCCAAAGCCGCGGCTCCGGCCGCGAAGAAGGTCGTCGCGGCGAAGGGTGCGGCGAAGGGCGCCGCCCCGGCCGCGCACGCGGAGAAGCAGGGCAGGCAGGCGAAGACGCCGATCAAGAGCGCGAAGGCGGCGCTCGAGCTCCTCGAGGCGAAGGTCGCGGAAGTCAAGTCGAAGGGCAAGGGCGGGCGCGGCGGTCGGCGGCGCAAGGACGAGTGGCTGATCCCGGCGGAGATGCCGAAGGAAGACGCCGAGACGCGCCGGACCCGGCTCAACAACCTGATCAAGCTCGGCAAGGAGCGCGCCTTCCTGACCTACGCCGAGATCAACGATCACCTCCCCGACGACCTGGTGGACGCCGAGCAGATCGAGGCGATCATCTCGACGTTCGGCGACATGGGCATCCAGGTCTACGACCAGGCGCCCGACCAGGAGACGCTGCTCATCGCCTCGGACGCGGCGCCGGTGGCGCAGCCCGACGAGGATGTCGAGGAGCAGGCCGAGGCGGCGCTCTCCACGGTCGACTCGGAGTTCGGCCGCACCACCGACCCGGTGCGCATGTACATGCGCGAGATGGGCTCGGTCGAGCTGCTCACGCGCGAAGGCGAGATCGAGATCGCCAAGCGCATCGAGGAGGGCCTGCGCCACATGATCCACGCGATCAGCGCCTGCCCGACGACCGTGCAGGAGATCCTCGACCTGGCGGCGAAGGTCGAGAAGGACGAGATGCGCATCGACGAGGTGGTCGATGGGCTGATCGATCCGAACGCCAAGGACGAGTTCGACCCGAAGAAGGCCGAGGTCGCGTCGAGCGCAGACGACGACGAGGCCGACATCGAGGAAGACGAGGCCGAGACCGAGGAGGAGCAGAGCGCCGCGCAGACGGCGAGCCTGCTCAAGCCCAAGGGCGAGGCGATGGAGAAGTTCAACCGCATCCGCCGCCTCTACGAGAAGATGCTGAAGGTCCTCGAGAACAAGGGCTCGAAGGACCGGGACTATCTGCGCGTGCGAGACCAGATCGGCACCGAGCTGATGACGATCCGCTTCACCGCGCGCACCGTCGAGCGGCTCTCCGACAGCGTGCGCAGCCTGGTGGACGAGGTGCGCCGCTACGAGCGCGCGATCCACGACATCAGCGTCGACAAGGCGCTGATGCCGCGCCAGCACTTCATCAAGATCTTCGCCGGCACGGAGGGCTCGAAACGCTGGCTCTCCGTCGAGATCAACGCCGACCAGCCCTGGACCGAGCAGCTGCGCCGGCTCGAGCCGTCGATCCTCGAGCTGCTCGGCAAGATCCATGCGGTGCAGCAGAAGATCGGCATCCCGATCAAGGACCTGAAGGACATCAACAAGCAGATGTCGACGGGCGAGGCGAAGGCCCGCCGGGCGAAGCGCGAGATGACCGAGGCCAACCTGCGCCTGGTGATCTCGATCGCGAAGAAATACACCAACCGCGGCCTGCAGTTCCTCGACCTGATCCAGGAAGGCAACATCGGCCTGATGAAGGCGGTGGACAAGTTCGAATACCGCCGCGGCTACAAGTTCTCGACCTACGCGACCTGGTGGATCCGCCAGGCCATCACGCGCTCGATCGCCGACCAGGCGCGCACCATCCGCATCCCGGTCCACATGATCGAGACGATCAACAAGATGAACCGCAACAGCCGGCAGATCCTGCAGGAGACGGGGCAGGAGCCGGATCCCGCGACGCTCGCGCAGCGCATGGAGATGCCCGAGGAAAAGATCCGCAAGATCCTCAAGATCTCCAAGGAGCCGATCTCGATGGAAACGCCGATCGGCGACGACGACGACTCGCACCTGGGCGACTTCATCGAGGACCAGTCGACGCTCGCGCCTTCGGACGCGGCGACCTACGCCAGCCTGCGCGACGTGACGAAGGAGGTGCTGGACACGCTCACGCCGCGCGAGGCGAAGGTGCTGCGCATGCGCTTCGGCATCGAGATGTCCACCGACCACACGCTGGAAGAAGTCGGCAAGCAGTTCGACGTCACGCGCGAGCGCATACGCCAGATCGAGGCGAAGGCCCTGCGCAAGCTGCGCCACCCCTCGCGTTCGGAACGCCTCAAGAGCTTCCTGGATCAGGAAGGCTGAGGCTTCTGCTATAAGCAGGTCGGGGGCCGGTAGCTCAGCCGGTCAGAGCAGGGGACTCATAATCCCTTGGTCGTTGGTTCAAATCCAACCCGGCCCACCATAAGTGATAGGATGCCCTAGGCAAAACCGCGGGCACGCAATGACGAATCTGAATCCGCTGAAGTACTGCTTCCACGGCCAGCACTCCCGGCCGCGCGCCACCTTCCGCACGCTTCCCGGCGTGCGCAACAAGCGCGCGGTGTGCGCGGAGTGCTTCGAGAAGATCATGGCCGACCGCAAGCAGAAGAAGAAGGCCGCCTCCACCACCGGCTAGGCTTCGCGGGCCTGAGCGCCCGCGCCTTGCGCCTTGCGATCCAGCAGGCGCGAAAAGTTGTCCAACGACAGCAGGTGCAGGTAGATCCGCGCCAGGATGCCCTTGCGCACCAGGTTCTTCAGCTGCGCGGCGTTCAGGTTCTCCAGGTTCTTCTCGCTCACCCGGTGCATGCCTGTGAGGTGCATTGCGGCGCCGCCCCGGCTCTCGGCAAGGTTCGCCTGCATGGTGAAGGTCTCGAGCAGTCCGTAGTCGGCAAGGATGGCGCACATCTCGCGGGTGCGCACGAGATCGGCTTCGTACTCGGAGAGCAGGCGCTCGAGGTCGCGCCAGCGGCCCGTCGGCTGGCCCGCCGTGTCGAACATCAGCTCGCCCCGCTGCTCGTCCAGATGCTCGCGCTCGACGCAGATGACGTGCGTGGATCCGCCCTCTGGAGCCGGAATGCGGGCCATGCAGAAGGGAAAACGGCGGGCGTAGGCGGGCACATAGAGCTTCTGCTCCCAGGCGCCATCCTTGACGAAGAGGTTCTCCGCGCCGCTGATCCCCAGCACCGCGACGGGCGCGAAGGTCTTGCCTTGGTCCCCGGTTGCGAACACGATCGGGTACTCGCGCATGACCGGCTGGAACTCGGTGTAGCTCACCGGCACCGCGTTGCTCTGCCGCAGGAATGGCGGCGCATCGCCCGGCGCTTGCAGGCGCACCTTCTGGGTCTTGAGAAACGGGACGACTTCCCGGTAGCCGAACGGCGGGGCGATCTGCATCGACCCATCTTAAGGTAAAATGCGCCCCCTGCCGTTTGGACGGCGCGCACGTGGCGCGCCGTGAAGTCGGGGTGGTAGCTCAGCTGGGAGAGCGTCGCGTTCGCAATGCGAAGGTCGAGGGTTCGATCCCCTTCCACTCCACCAATATTCCTTTCCGAAGAAGTCCAACACCGTCCGTAACGCCGCGATTCTCCAAGGAGAAATCGCGGCGTCGTGTCCAAAGGCGTCCAGAGCGGCATGGGATGTCTCCCGGAACACTCGTCATGAGAGCCCCGCGCCC
This sequence comes from uncultured bacterium, assembly GCA_965233165.1. GTDB lineage: Bacteria > Pseudomonadota > Gammaproteobacteria > Burkholderiales > SG8-39 > SCGC-AG-212-J23. Next base: position 41,171 of record CBDDRX010000078.1, read on the forward strand.
ATAGGCATATTTATCATCTGATGATAAGATAGGGCTTGCGTGGCAAAGCGCCAGACCGACCTGGATACGTTGCTCGACCTCCATGGCGAGGTCCTCGTCCAGGAAGGCGGCTATTGGATCAAGGTAGAGGCATGGAGCGTCGAGCCGACCGAAGGCATTCCGCACGGCATCCGCTATTCCCTGACGCTGCACGACCCGACGGGAAAGCGGATCCTCGGCTACGACAATGCCCATGCCATCGATCCGACGAGCAAGGGTTTCTCCGGCCGCCGGCTCGAGTACGACCACAAGCATCGCCATGCCAAAGACAGGGGCGTCGCGTACGAATTTGCATCGGCCGGGCAGCTTCTTAGGGATTTCTTTAAGGAAGTGGACAAGGTTTTGAAGGAGGTTCTGTGAAGACCATCACCATCGGAATCATGCCGCAAGCCAAAATGCGGGCCAGGGCCGTCAGCATCGCCAAAGGCAAGTACAAGCCAAAGGCCGGAGAGCCGAAGATCTGGTTCCCCTCGATGCGCTCGGTCGCCGAGGTTCTGAGCGACGAGAATCGGGCCCTGCTTCATGTCATCCGCGAGGCCCAGCCCGGGTCCCTTGGCGAACTGGCGCAGCTGACCGGCCGGCAGGTCAGCAATCTGTCGCGCACCCTCAAGACCATGTGCAACTACGGCCTGGTCGAGCTGAAGCGTTCGGAGGGTGGGAAGCAGGTACGCCCGGTGGTCAAAGCGAGAGAGTTCCGGATTCTCGCTGCTGCCTAGCGCGGCTCCGGCCAGCTTGAGCCTCAGGAAGTCGCGCACGGCTCCCGGGCTGTCAGGCATTCGCGGCTCGTCAGCTGCTCCGCAAGGCTCCTCGCTGCAAGCTCTACGGCTGCCTTCAGCTTGATAAGCGGATCGTTCCCGTAGGCGCTCGCGCGCTCGGCACAGAAAAGGTCGCCGTTCTCCTCCGCTTTCGAATGAAGCAGAGAAAAGAGCGAAAACTTCGCCTTCGCGAAAACCTTGGTCGCCTTCCTGCGGTCGCCGATAAGCACGGTCAGCAGGTCGAGATCGGTGGCATTCGAGACTTCTTTCCGTACGAGCATTGGCGCTCCTTGGCCTGTTAAAAAAACTGCCGCTCATGCGGAGTTCTCTTCGCCTCCCCTCGGGGACGGGAGGGGGGATCTGGAATGGAAATGCTTAAGCCGCCCGTTTCGGCGGCTTGTCTTTGCTGCTCACGCTTTCGTCCCCTTCACCTCAGCTGAGGGGCGAGCTGAGCAGCTAAGCCGCCTGGGCGGCGCGTTTCAGTGGCTTGGGACTGGGTACTTCAGGCGACGTGGCGGCCCACGTCGTAGCGTTGCAACCGAGTGACAGAGCGCTCCTTACTGGCGCGAGCGTTGCGGTCAGTTTGGTTGGGGACTGCAGAAAGTCTAGTATCCTCATGCCCTTAGCCGAGCGCCGACAGGCGCTTTTCTTGCGCGGTGACCTAGAACAACAACGGCGGGGAAATGCGGTTCGTCGATCTTTTCGCCGGTCTCGGCGGGTTTCATCTAGCCCTGAAGCGCCTTGGGCATGAATGCGTATTTGCGAGCGAGATCGACGAGGAGTTGAGGGAGCTCTACAAAAAAAACTTCGGGATGATGCCAGCGGGAAATATCCGAGAGGTGCCAAACACTCGGATTCCAGCGCATGACATCCTCTGCGCCGGTTTTCCATGCCAGCCCTTCTCAAAGGCTGGCGAGCAGAACGGCGTGGATTGCCCAATGTGGGGTGACCTGTACGAAGACCATGTGCTTCGGATAGTCCGCCATCGTCGACCATCGTATGTACTGCTAGAGAACGTCCCGAATATTCAGTACCACGGCAATGGAAAGACCTGGGAGCGAGTAGTCGGTGCGCTCCGTCGTGCGGGCTACGACGTCCAGGCTCAGAAGCTTTCGCCTCACCAGTTTGGCGTACCGCAGATTCGAGAGAGGGTCTTCATCGTAGGGAGCCGAGCCGGTCTAAATGGGTTTGAGTGGCCCAAAGCCACGACCTCGACAAGTGATCTTTCGATTCGTGACGTGCTGGATCACCGCCCCGCGGGAGCACCCCGGCTGTCCAAGCAGGTCCTCGACTGTCTGCGAACATGGCAAGAATTTCTGGATAAATCACCGCAAAGCGTCGAGCTGCCTTCGTTCCCGCTGTGGTCGATGGAGTATGACGCGACGTACCCGTTCGAGGATGAGACGCCATACAGGCGCGGGCTGGATCGTTTGGGTCGATACAAAGGTTCCCACGGTATTCCGCTGATGCTCGCAAGCGCGAGCGAGAGACTTGCCCTGCTTCCTTCCTACGCGCGCACCAAGCGCGGGAAGCGATTTCCGGAATGGAAAGTCGACTTCATTCGGGACAACAGGGAGTTCCTAAAGGAGAACAAGCGGTGGATTGCTAAATGGTTGCCGAAGATCCTTGAGTTTCCGCCAAGCCTTCAGAAGCTTGAGTGGAACTGCAAAGGAGAAGAAAGGAACATCTGGCGTCACGTGATCCAGTTTCGCGCGTCCGGAGTCCGGGTAAAAAGACCGACAACCGCGCCGTCGTTGGTCGCGATGACAGCTACCCAAGTTCCTATTATCGGATGGCAGCGGCGGTACATGACGCCGCGAGAGTGTAGCCGGCTACAAAGCATGGGCGGTTTGCGAAATCTGCCTAAGTCTCTCGTGAAGGCATACGAATCGTTGGGCAATGCCGTGAACGTGAAGGTGGTCAGCGTGGTGGCCAAGGCGCTCATTGGCGGACACAAGCCAACCGCGCAGCAAAAGCCGAAGGGAAGGCGTCGTGGCTGAGATGAAGGGCCAAACGGCCGGCGGGGGCGGCGGTGGCATGCCTGAGGCGCGAGTCAGCATACGGCCCGGCGTGTCGGTGCTGTCTGTCCTGCGCCATCTCAAGTACCAACCGTGGTTCGCTCTTGCAGAGTTCGTGGATAACTCGGTGCAGAGCTTTCTCGAGCACCGAGAAGAACTGCAGAAGCTGCATGGAGGGGCGCTAAGGCTGGAGGTGTCAATAGATATCGATTCGCAGGATGGGGGTCGAATCACCGTTAGGGACAACGCGGCGGGAATTCACGAAGCTGATTTCCCTAGAGCATTCAGACCAGCTGAGATCCCTCCTGACCGAAACGGGCTTTCGGAGTTCGGGATGGGGATGAAGAGCGCGGCGTGCTGGTTTGCGCCGAACTGGACAGTACGAACGTCAGCTCTGGGCGAGCCGACGGCAAAGCTCGTCGCCTTCGACATTGAGCGGATCGTGAACGATCAGATAGAAGAACTGGGAGTCGAGGTGCGCACCGCAAAGCCGGAGGCGCACTTTACAGAGATTGCGCTCTGGAATCTCCACAACTGTCCTACGGGCAGAAGCTTAGGAAAGATCAAGGAGCACTTGGCTGACATCTACAGGGTGTTCCTTCGGGATGGCGTCCTGACGTTGAAGGTAAAGGGCGAAGCGCTCAAGCATGAGGACCCGGCCATTTTGGTCGCGCCGCAGTATGACGACAACAATGAGCCGTCAGGCGCGAGCAAGCAATGGCGAAAAGAGATTTGGTTCGATTTCGGGAATGGCCTAGAGGTGAAAGGGTTCGCAGCCTTGCGAGACCCTGGTAGCACCAGTCACGCAGGTTTTTCTTTGTTCCGGCGCAATCGACTGATTGTTGGCAGCGCGGATGAGAAGTATCGACCGCAATTCATCTTCGGCCATCCGAACGACTATGTTTTCCAACGCCTGTTCGGTGAATTGCACTTACACGGCTTCTCAGTAACGCACACAAAGGATGGTTTCAGATGGGACGAGAATGAACAGCCCTTCTTGGAGTTGCTGAAGGACCAGTTGAACTCGCAGGACAAGCCGCTTCTTGACCAGGCGCGGAACTATCGAGCTAGGCGGTCCAAGAGTGAAATAAAGCAGGTTTCGGAATGGGTAATCGATCGTACGGCTCGTGCGATCGAGAAGAAGATAGAGCCAGTGCTCGGAGCGCTGGCAGGACAGTCGGTAGAAGTGCCAGTGCCGCGGACGCTCGCCGAAGCAAGCATTGCGTCGAAGCGAGTCATCGACGTCGATTTCGAAGGACGGAGATGGCGAATCGTTGTCGAGCTATCGGACGACCCTGCCGTGGGCGATTGGCTAGAGGTTAGTGAAGATCTGGCCAAAGGGCAGCCCGCAGATGGAAGAGAGCTCATAGCAATCCGGATTTCGGTGGTGCATCCGTTTATGGAGCGGTTCGCCGCGCTGGATCGAGAGCGGGTAGAGCCTCTTGTCCGATTTGGGGCCGCTCTCGCGTTGAGTGAAAAACTCGCGCGCGACAGCGGCGTTCGATTTGCATCGGCAATCCGATCGCGGATCAACAAGTTGTTGCTGGATGCCTTTTCGAGGGTTTAGGCGGAGGCGCTATGGAAGCAGGCGAGCAAGTGGCGATTGAAATCGAGAACCCTCCTGCCGCTGACGGACTGCGCTGGACACCGGTGCCTGGCCGACAGACGCAGGATCTTCTAGAGCGTAAGGTGGGTTCGCTCCCGGCGCGAGAGGCAATCAGGCAAGAGGCAGTTAGGGTTCTCGGGCACTGCGCGCCGCCGAATGAGCGTCACGATCCGCACACCGAATTGGTCGTCGGGTACGTTCAGAGCGGCAAGACGCTTTCGTTTACGACGGTCGCCGCGCTGGCAAACGACAACGGTTACAGGATCATCGTGGTCGTATCAGGTACGACGCAGGAACTGGCGAACCAATCGCAAGAGAGGTTGGCGCAGGATCTCGGGATTGAGGCAGCGGATAACCCGTTTCCGAAATGGATACACCTGCACAACCCCAAGCTAGAGAACATTGACGAGATTCGCGGAGCTCTTAGGGACTGGCAGAGCCCGTTGGTGGGGCCGGAGGACCGCCGCGTTGTACTCGTCACCATTCTCAAGAACTGGCAGAGGATCGAGGAAGTGACATCGCTTCTGGTCCAGCTGGGACGCGACGCGGATGTGCCCGCCCTGATTATTGACGATGAGGCGGATCAGGCCAGTCTAAACAATCTGGTTGGCCAGCGGCAGTTGAGTACAACCTACCGCAGGCTAACCGAACTTAAACGGGCGTTGCCGCAGCATAGCTTTCTACAGTACACGGCAACTCCGCAAGCGATCCTTCTGATTAATTTGATCGACGTCCTGTCGCCCGATACCTGCGCAGTATTGGAGCCAGGGGAAAACTACGTCGGGGGCGAAGCTCTGGTTGGTCAAGGCTCCCCGTACGTGAGGATCATCCCAACGCAGGACATACCTGTGCGTGGACAACCGCTCGGGGAACCTCCCGCCTCTTTGTTAGAGGCTCTTCGCTCGTTTTTTCTCGGGGTCGCGTCGCACTTGGCTCGCCGAGACCCCGATCCTGACCTTCGCAACCGGTCGATGATGGTGCATCCATCGCGAAGAGTTCTAAGCCACCATGAATACTATCGCTGGGTTCGCGCAATAGTGCAGACATGGCAAGACATGCTGTCCGGAGACGACAACCCGGACCGGCGCGCGCTGCTGGATGAATTTGCCGTTGCCTACGAAGACCTCCGGCGGACGGTAGAGGATCTTGAAAACTTCGATGTCCTGTCCGAGCGTCTCCCGCTAGCGCTTCAGCGGACGATCATCCGGGAATTGAATAGCGAGGTGGAGATCCGGCACATCCCTTGGCGCCAACATAACTACTGGATCCTCGTGGGTGGAACGGTGCTCGACCGTGGATTCACAATAAACGGGCTAACGGTCACGTATATGCCCAGAGGGCCCGGGGTCGGCAACGCCGACACGATCCAACAGCGCGCGCGTTTTCTGGGCTATAAGCGGCGCTACATAGGATTCTGCCGCGTGTACTTGGAGCAATCGGTCGCTAGGGCATATCAGGTGTACGCAGATCACGAGCAGGACATTCGGAGGCAGTTGCAAGTGTTCGCCGAGAGAGGCGAACACATGAGCCAGCTGCGAAGGATTTTCATTTGCGACCGAGCTTTGAGGCCAACTCGCCGCAGTGTCCTAGATATCGAATATCGGAGGCCAGGGTTCCCTCGGGGCTGGTTTGCAACGCGGCGAGTGCCCGAATCGGACCGGGTGATCAACGAGAATCGGCAGATAGTGCAAGGACTTGTTCGCGCACTAGAGGATCGGTGGGGAGACGACCAGGGCCACGCCGGGAGAACAGAGGCAATGCGGCATCGCGTAGCGATGGAGATTCCACTCGCGTGGCTCTTCGAGGAGTTCCTTTCCAAGTTTCAAGTTGGCAATATCGAAGACGATAGGAAATGGATCGTTGCGCTGTTTCTGATCGATCGCTACCTTTCCGAGAATCCCGAAGCAGGTAGTGTAGTTTTTCAGATGAGTGGCGGGCGTCCAAGAATGCGACAAGCAACTGATGGTCGTATTCACAACCTCTTCCAGGGCCCGCATCCGGATGCGCAAGGCGCGACCTATCCCGGCGATCGGCAAATCCATGCTCGTGAGCAGCTTACCGTCCAGTTGCATAACGTAAGCTTTACTGAGGGCCCCGCGGTCGGAGGCGTTATTCGTCTCAGAGACGTACCGATCGTGACGCTTTGGATGCCACCTGCGATCGCTATAGACGCGATTCAGCAGGACCAAGGGGGCGCGCTGGGTGCGTGAGGAAGGGCCGCTGGTCTCGGCATTTCGCGCACTTTCGCAGCCGGCAGGGCAGCCGGGGCAGCTTGCTGGTGCGCGGTTAGAAGCTGCTGGCAATCTATACCTTTGCAAGGATGGGAACGGACGGCCGGGATTCCTCCTGCCAATAAGTTCCGTATTGCCGCCGATAAAGCTGGAAAACCTAGAGGTGAAGCACCGGGTGCGCTGCAAGGTGTTGGCCAATGGAAGGACGATTCCAATCCCAAGTGCGACGTTGATTTGCTGTCTTAGCGAAGACAAGCGACTGCACGATTATTTCGTGCAGGCATTGGGTGGCGTTCTCAGCACACACCCGGGGGTGGCCGACCCCGCTGCCCTCGGACCAATGTTGGAGGCGTTGTCCGAGTTGTTTCAAGCGGTGAGCGCAGAACCAGCATCCAGTGCGCAAGGGCTTTGGGCCGAGTTGGCGCTTGTCGATGCTGCGGTCGATCCCGCGCTTGTTATCGGCGCATGGCACAGCGAGGTCGACGACCTATATGACTTCAGTTTCGGAACGGAACGTATCGAGGTTAAGTCATCCTCTGACAAAACGCGGTGTCATCACTTTCGTCTAGAACAAGTCGATAGCCCAGCGTGTGTCCGGGTACTTGTCGCGTCGATGCTCGTGGATCGAGCGGGACGAGGGGTGTCGGTTGCGCAGCTTTGGGAACGCTGCCGACAGAAAGTAGCGGCTAAGCCGGAACTCCAGGTAAAAGTGGACGCGCTGTGCTTTAGGGCGCTCGGAAGGCACTGGCATCGATGGAGCCAGACGAGCTATGACTATGAGCGGGCGAGAAGATCACTTGCGTTCTTCGATGCGCGCTTGGTCCCGAAGCCGCCTACGCCGATGACAACTGGGGTGTCGGAGGTTCGGTTTGTTGCTGACCTGTCGGGCGTGGAGACGGCCGACATCACTGCGGCAAAGTATCGCGGCCCTTTGGTGACGGCTCTAGGACCAATTCATTTGCGGGAGTCTAGCGGATAGCAATGGTTGACCAGGTGCAGGATTTAGCAGATAGCAGGCTTCTGCATGGGTGCATCTACTGCGGCGGTTTAGAAGATACGAGGGACCACGTCCCGTCGCGGGCATTCCTGGATGTGCCATTTCCGGAGAACCTGCCTGTGGTGCCCGCATGCCGAACCTGCAATAACAGCTTTTCGCGCGACGAAGAGTACGTCGCCTGCCTTATCGAGTCAGTCATAGCTGGTACCACGGATCCAGACCGCATCGAACGTCCGCAGGTCGCGGAGATCCTCCGTAGGAGCCCCGCGCTACGATCGCGAATTGAATCGGCTAAGCAGCAATCGAGCAACCAGATTACATTCACGGTTGAGGAACCACGGGTCCGCAATGTACTTCTGAAGCTTGCGCGGGGTCATGCCGCGTTCGAGCTAAGCGCCGCGCGCCGCGACGAGCCTTATTCGTTCGGCTGGTGTCCGATGCCCACCATGAGCAGCGAGCAGATCAATTCGTTCGATGCTACACACGTAGTCGAAACCTTCGGGGAGATTGGTTCTCGAAGCACTCAGCGAATGCACGTGACCCAAGTGACCTTGAGATCGGTGGAGACGGGTGAGCTTAAGACTCTGGGATTGCTGATGAGCGATTGGGTGGACGTGCAGGAAGGTCGCTACAGGTACCTGGCTGTCGATGATCGTGGCGAGATTCGCGTCAAGATAATCATCCGCGAGTACCTTGCCTGTGAGGTGATCTGGATTCATGAATAGCGGAACGTGGGAAACGTGGGGCGTCCGCACATTTGGCATTCACTGGCGATGCGGCGGGCCAGTAGACACAACAATTTAGCGCCAACTTGAGGGAGAGCGCCCCAATGTGGGTAGTTTCGATTTCAGTTGCGGACTTGCCCAACCTTCCGCGAAAAGCAGCATCGCTGCTTGTCAATTTTCTCAATATTTCCGATGGATCGCTTGCGCATCCAAACGACTCCGCGCGCTTCTACGGCTTCATTCGCCATTGCCATGCACGAAAGGTGCGATTCGATGAAGGCGACCTGTATGCGGTCGTGCGCAAATCTGGTTGTTCCGAAGGTATCTCGCGAGATTTGGCGGCCATCTACACACATGGGCGCCGACTTCTGAAAGTACATAGCCCTAGGTGAAGCCCCACGGGGCATCTTTGGGGGCATGAGAGAAGCAGGAAACGTGAAAAGGCGCCTACTGTCACGGCCCTAGCGGAACTTGACAGGAGTCTTCCACCCACCAGAATTTCTCCGGGCCGAGGCGCGGATCACGCCGCGGCCTGCGCGGCGGGCCGGCGGCTCGCGAGCGACCTGACGAGCACCGGAACGAGCGAGCGCCCGCCGGCGCCGCTTCGCCGCGTGCGGCTCGCGGCGCGCGTCTTCGCCGCTTGCAGCACGGCGAGCAGGAGGGCCTCGTCGGAGCGCGCGCGCAACGCTCCGAGCCTGCCTTCCAGATAGCTTTCGAAGATGGCCGGATGGATGTAGCACTTGCGGCACACCGCCTTCGTGTTGCCGAGCTGGCGGGCGACCGCTTCGACGGCCTGGACGACGTTCTTCTTCCCCTGCGCCGCTGACTCGAACGATCCGGTGCTGCGAAGCGCGCGCGCCGCGAGGAGCGATCCCGCCCAGGTCCGGAAGTCCTTGCTCGTGAACGAATCGCCGGCGGCTTCGCGCAGGTAGGCGTTGACGTCCGCCGACTCGACCACGCGGGTCTCTCCGCTTTCGTCCACGTAGCAGAACAGCTCTTCTCCGGGAAGGTCCTGCATGCGGCGCACGAGGCGGGCAAGCAGCGGGTCCGAGACCTCGATGCGGTGCTCGACGCCGCTCTTGCCGCGGAACGCGAAGCGCAGGCGCGAGCCGCGCACGCGGACCTGGCGCTCGCGCAGCGTCGTCAGGCCGAACGATTCGTTCTCGCGCGCGTAGGCCTCGTTGCCGACCCGCATGAACGTGGTCTCGAGGAGGCGCACCACGGTCGCGAGCACCTTGTCGCGCTCCAGCCCGGGCCGTGCGAGATCCGAGCGTACGCGGTGGCGGATGCGCGGCAGCGCCCTGGCGAACGCCGCCACGCGGTCGTATTTCGACTCGTCACGCGCTTCGCGCCAGCGAGCGTGATAGCGGTACTGCTTGCGCCCGCGCGCGTCGCGTCCCGTCGCCTGCACGTGGCCGCTGGCGTGAGGACAGATCCACACCGAGGTCCAGGCAGGCGGAATGGCGAGGGACCGGATGCGCGCCAGCGTGGCGCGGTCCCGCACGACGCTGCCGTCGGGAGCGAGATAGCGGAAGTGCGCGCCCACCCGGCGGCGCTCGATCCCCTTCGTGGCGGCCGAAGAGACATACCGCAGCCCCGCGTCCCGGGCCGACTGCAATTCCGGCTGCGGCATGTAATTCCTTCCGCGCCGGTTAAGGGAACGTCCCGCGACGGCCCTTCTTCATGGCGTCGGTCTTGTGCTCCGGGCCCACGCCGAGCTTCGCCTGATTCTCGCGCCGCTTGTCCGGGTCGCGGCGGCCGTCGGCGTTCTTCGCCCTGCGTCCTGTCGCGAGCGGCCGCTCGGCGCTCTTCTGCTCTTTCGCGTCCATGCCGGCGCTGCTCGCAAGGTCCGTGCCGCAGACATTTGGCACAATCGGCAGCATGGGCGTCGACACCTTGCGCGCGCTGATCCTCGAGGACGAGCCGACCGATGCGGAGCTCGCCCTCGTCGCCTTGGCAGAGGGCGGCTACCGGTGCGAGCCGACCCTTGCCGCGGGCCGGGCAGCCTTCGAGGCGGCGTTTGCGCCCGGGCGCTACGACCTGGTGCTCGCGGACTACTCGCTGCCCGACTACACCGGCCTGGAAGCGCTGTTCTTCGTGCGCCAGACCGACGCTCTCGTGCCCTTCGTCCTCGTTTCAGGCGCGATGGGCGAGGAGCGGGCCATCGAAGCGCTGCGCGCCGGTGCCACGGACTACATCCTGAAGCACGGCATGGCGCGCCTGGCGCCCGCGGTGCGACGCGCCCTGGGCGAGCGGCGCGACCGTGAGCGACACCTTGCAACGAGCCGCGCCCTCGAGCTCTCGCAGGTGCGGCTGCGCGCCCTGTCCCGGCGCCTGCTCGAGGTACAGGAAGAGGAACGCCGCCGCCTCGCACGGGACCTGCACGACGATATCGGGCAGGCGCTCACGGCGCTGAAGATCCAGCTGGAGTCCGTGATGCGCGGCGCGGCAGGCGCGGCGACGCGCCAGATCGGCGAATGCGTCGATACCACGCGCCACGCGCTCGAGCGCGTGCGCCAGCTCTCCCTCAGCCTGCGCCCGCTGCAGCTCGACGATCTCGGGCTCGTCGCGGCGCTGCGCTCGCATCTCGACCTGCAGGCGGGCGTCGGCAAGCTGAGGCCGCATTTCGACGCCGGCGCGGCGCCCGACCGGGTCGCGCCCGACGTCGAGACCGCCTGCTTCCGCGTGGCCCAGGAGGCGATCAACAACGTGCTGCGCCATGCGCAGGCCAGAAACCTGTGGCTGCGCCTCTATGAGGACGAGGGTCGGCTGGCGCTGTCCGTACGGGACGACGGGACGGGCTTCGACCTCGAGGCGGCGCGCAAGCGCGCGGCGGCCGGGGGCAGCCTTGGCGTCGTCAGCATGGAGGAGCGCGTGGCGCTTGCCGGGGGCTCGTTCGAGCTGCGGACCGCCCCGGGCCGGGGAACGACTATGCTGGCAACATTCCCCTTGCCTTGAATACGCCCGCTCCCGCCGCTGCTTCCATACGTGTCGTCCTGGTGGACGACCACGCGCTCGTCCGCGCCGGCATGCGTTCCCTGCTCGGATCGATGGAGCAGGTCGCCGTGGTGGGCGAAGCGGCCAGCGGGGAGGAAGCCCTCACCCTTGCGGCGACCGCGCAGCCCGACGTGGTGCTGATGGATATCGCGATGAAAGGCATGACCGGCCTGCAGGCGGCTTCCCGCCTGCGGGAGATCTGCCCGGGCGTGCGCGTCATCATTCTGTCCATGCATGCGGGAGAGGAGTACGTGCTCCAGGCGCTGCGCGCCGGCGCGGTCGGCTACCTCCTGAAGGACGCGGCGACCGGCGAGCTCGAGCTCGCGCTGCGCAGCGTCATGCGCGGCGAAAGCTGGTTCAGCCCCGCGGTCTCGCGCCAGGTCGTCGAAGGCTATGTGCAGCGCGTGGGCGGCGAGCCTGCCGCGGACGTGCTTACCGCGCGCCAGCGGGAAGTCCTGCGCTTCGTCGCCGGCGGCAAGAGCACGAAAGAGATCGCTTTTGACCTGAATCTCTCGGTGAAGACCGTCGAGACGCACCGGGCGCAGATCATGGAGCGCCTCGGGATCCGCGATGTGGCGGGACTGGTCCGCTATGCGCTGCGCACCGGGCTGATACCCCCCGACAGCTAGCGGCCTCAGGGTTTCCCTGCCCGCGCTTAGGGGAGGCCCCGATTCCCGGCGGGGGCCGCGGTCCGTACGCTGCGCGGCATGGTGCAGCCGCAACGCCTTCATCGCATCGCGATCGCCGACGACAGCCCCGCCTTCCTGTCCGCGGCCTCCGCGTATGTCGCCAGCCTGCCGGGATGCCAGCTCGCCGGGACCGCGCCGAACGCGGGCGCCGCGCTCGCCCTGGTCGAGGCCGTCGCGCCGGACATCCTGCTGCTCGACCTCGGCGCCGCGCCGAGCCGCGGGCTCGAGATGGTGCGCCGGGTCCGCTCGGCGCCGAAGCCGCCGGCGGTGATCGCACTGTCGCTTTTCCGTACGCAGGAGGGCGCGGCGCAGGCGCGCTCGGCCGGCGCGGAAGCCCTGATCGGCAAGGACGCCTTCGTGACCGGCCTCGCCGAGGTGCTGGTGCGGCTGTTTCCCGCCGCCAAGAGCGCCTAGCCGCGCCGCTCCAGGCGTTTCGCGAAAACCGTCATTTCCTTCTCGGCCTGCCGGTCGCCGCGCTTGCGTGCGGCCTCGATGCCCTGCCGGTACGCCGCGAGCGCCTCGTCGCCGCGCGATGCTTCCGCAAGCAGCTTGCCGAGGGCCTTCCAGGCCGCGGAGTACAACGGGTCGCGGCTGAGCGCTTCGCGAAGCTGCTCGATCGCGCGAGCGCGGTCGCCGTCCTTCGCGTACTCGAGGCCGAGCGAGTAGCGCAGCAGCGCGCCGTCGCGCGGCGAGCCGAGCAGCTTCTCGAGGTTCTCGCAGGCTTTCGAGGGGGGCATTGGGCTAAGATACCCGCGATGAAGAAGGTGATCCAGACAAAGGACGCGCCCGCCGCGATCGGCACCTACGCCCAGGCGGTCCAGGTCGGCGAAGCCGGCGCCTCCACGGTCTACCTGTCGGGACAGATCGGGCTCGACCCGGTCAGCATGCAGCTCGCCGAAGGCATCGATGCGCAGACGCATCGCGTGTTCCGCAACCTCGCGGCGGTCGCCGACGCGGCCGGCCTGGAGCTCGGCGCGGCGGTGCGCATGACGGTCTACCTGACCGACCTCGCGCACTTCGCCCGCGTCAACGAGATCATGGCGCAATACCTGAAGGAGCCGTATCCCGCGCGCGCCGCGGTCGGCGTGGCCGCGCTGCCGCGCGGCGCGCTGGTGGAAATCGACGCGATCCTGCACGGCTAGTGGGCGAGGCGATCGAGCGCAAGCTCGCGCAGCTGGGCCTGCGGCAGCGCTTCGATTTCGTCCTGCACCTGCCGCTTCGCTACGAGGACGAGACCGAGCTCGCGACGCCCGAGACGGCGGTGCCGGGGCGGCCGATGCTGGTGGAGGCGCGCCTCATCCGCGCCGAGGTCGCCTACCGCCCGCGCCGCCAGCTCGTGGTGCACGCCGAGGGACTGGTGCTGCGCTTCTTCAACTTCTACCCGAGCCAGCTCAAGCAGTTCGAGCGCGGCATCGAGCTGGGCCAGCGCGTGCGCGCGTTCGGCGAGGTGCGCACGGGATTCTTCGGCGCGGAGATGTCGCACCCCCGCTACCGGCTGGTGCGCGACGGCGAGCCGCTGGCGCAGGCGTTGACGCCGGTCTATCCGGCCACGGCCGGACTCTCGCAGCATGAGCTGCGCACGCGCGTGCTCGAGGCGCTCGACGCCGGGCCGATCGAGGACACCGTCCCGGCGGCGCTGCGCCGCCGGCTGCAGCTCGCCGAGCTCGCGGCGAGCCTGCAGGTCCTGCACCGCCCGCCGCCGGGCGCGGACCTCGCCGCGCTCGCCGCGCGCAGCCATCCCGCCTGGCAGCGCATCAAGTTCGACGAGCTCCTAGCGCAGCAGCTTTCGATGCGCTTCGCCTATCGCGGCCGGCGCGCGCGCAAGGCGCAGGCGCTGCGCCTCGACGGGCCGCTCGTCACGCGCTTCCTGAAGGCGCTGCCGTTCCGGCTGACGCGCGCGCAGACGCGCGCGATGGAGGAGGTGATGCGCGACCTCGCGCGGCCCCACCCGATGCAGCGCCTGCTCCAGGGCGACGTGGGAAGCGGCAAGACCATCGTCGCCGCGATCGCGTGCCTCGCGGCAGTGGACAGCGGCGCGCAGGCCGCCGTCATGGCACCCACCGAGATCCTCTCCGAGCAGCACTACCGCAAGTTCAGGGAGTGGCTGCAGCCGCTCGGCGTAGGCATTGGCTGGCTGCACGGCGGGCTGAGCCGCGCCGAAAAGCGGCGCACGCTGGGCCAGATCACCGCTGGCGGGGCGCAGATCGCGATCGGCACGCACGCGCTGGTGCAGGCGGGCGTGGAGTTCGCCCGCCTCGCGCTCGCGGTGGTCGACGAGCAGCACCGGTTCGGCGTGCAGCAGCGGCTCACGCTTCGCCGCAAGGCCAAGGACGCGGATGTCCTGCCGCACCAGCTGATGATGAGCGCGACGCCCATCCCGCGCACGCTTTCGATGACCTATTACGCCGACCTCGACGTCTCGACCATCGACGAGCTTCCACCCGGGCGCCGGCCGGTGGCGACGCGGCTCGTTTCGGCGGGTCGCCGCGCCGAGGTGCTGCACCGCATCCGCGAGGCGTGCTCGGAGGGCCAGCAGGCGTACTGGGTATGCCCGGTGATCGAGGAATCGAGGGACGGGGACGTGCAGACCGCGGTCGATACGTTCGCCACCCTGCAACGCGAGCTGAAGGGGGTGCGCGTGGCCCTCCTGCACGGCAAGCTGCCGCCGGCCGAGAAGGCGGCCGTCATGGCGCAGTTCAAGGAAGGCTCCCTGCAGCTCCTGGTCTGCACCACGGTGATCGAGGTCGGCGTCGACGTGCCCAACGCCTCGCTCATGGTGATCGAGAGCGCGGAGCGCTTCGGGCTCTCGCAGCTGCACCAGTTGCGCGGCCGCGTCGGACGCGGCTCGCGGGAAAGCGTCTGCGTGCTGCTGTACGAGAAGGACGTCTCCGATACGGCGCGCCACCGTTTGAAGGTGATCTACGAGAACGCCGACGGCTTCGAGGTGGCGCGCCATGACCTGGAGCAGCGCGGGCCGGGCGAGCTCCTCGGCGAGCGCCAGAGCGGAGAGCCGCTGCTGCGCTTCGCGGACCTGGTGGCGGACGCGGACCTCGTCGAGGCGGCGCGGGAGGCCGCCACGGCCATGATGGAGACGGACCCGAAGGCGGCGCGCGCGCATGTGCAGCGCTGGCTCGGATCGCGCCACGAGCTCAGCCACGCGTGAAGGGTATCCTTCGGCCGTGAACATGGCGGCCATCGCCCGGCGCATCGATGCCTACGAGCGGCTGATCCGGCTCGACAGGCCGATCGGCGCGCTGCTGCTCCTGTGGCCGACGCTATGGGCGGTCTGGCTCGCCTCCTATGGCCGGCCGGCCCCGGACATCGTGCTGATCTTCGTCGCCGGCACCTTCCTGATGCGCTCGGCGGGCTGCGCGATGAACGATTTCGCCGACCGCGACTTCGATCCCTACGTCGAGCGCACGCGCACCCGGCCGCTGGCGGCGCGCGAGATCACGCCGCGCGAGGCGCTGCTCGTGGGCGCTGCGCTCGCGCTTGCTGCGTTCGGGCTGGTGCTGTTCCTGAACGCCCTGGCGATCCTGCTTTCCTTCGTCGCTCTGGCCATCGCGGTGACCTACCCCTTCGCCAAGCGCTTCTTCCCGCTGCCCCAGGCCTACCTCGGCCTCGCCTTCGGCTTCGGGATCCCGATGGCCTATGCCGCCGTGCGCAACGAACTGCCGCTGGAATGCTGGCTCCTGCTTGCCGCCAACGTGTTTTACTCCTTCGCCTACGATACGGAGTATGCGATGGTGGACCGGGACGACGACGCGAAGCTGGGCTTGCGCACCTCCGCCCTCACGCTGGGGCGCTGGGACGTCGCCGCAGTGATGGCGAGCTATGCCGCGATGCTCGCGCTGCTCGCCCTGATCGGCTGGCAGGCCGGGCTGCGCTGGCCTTTCTACGCCGGCCTCGGCGCCGCGGCCGCGATGGCTGCGTACCACTGGACGCTCATTCGCACCCGCACGCGCGAGGGCTGCTTCAAGGCATTCCGGCACAACAATTGGCTCGGCGCGGCGATTTTCGCCGGCGTGCTCCTGGGAACGCCGTGAGCGAGGCCGGCGCGGCGATCGCGCGCTTCGCGTTCACCTCCGGGCCGGAACGCGGCTCGCACCTGACGCTTTACGCGAACTGCCTCGTGCACCGCGGCGAGCACGAGCTGGAGACCGTGCCCCTCGCCGCCGTCGCCTCGGTGCGGGTGGTCTTCGAGCGCGACCCGCACCGGCTCGCCTGGGGCGTGGTCGCCGTTTTTTTCGCGATCGTGCTGTTCGCCATTTCGTCTCCCCTCGCCGCCGTCGCCGATTCCGCCGCCGCGGACGTGGCGGGCAATCCATCGGGCGTCGGCGCGGCGCTGCATACGTTGTTCCGCATCGTCGGCGCCGGGGCGCGGGCGCTGCCGTTCCTCGCCGCGGCCGGCGCCCTCGGCGGCGCGGCACTGGTAGCGCTCGGCTGGCTCGGCGTCACGGTGCTCTCGCTCGCGTTCGCCGGCGGCGAGCGCTCCTACCTCGTGCGCGGGCGCAGCACGCCGCTCATCGATTTCGCCGAGACGGTCTCGCAGAAGCTCATGCTCCTGAAAAGATGAAGTACGGCGACCTCAGGGAATTCATGGGCCAGCTCGAGAAGCGCGGCGAGCTGAAGCGCATCTCCGCGCCGGTCTCTCCGAAGCTGGAGATGACGGAGATCTGCGACCGCGTGCTGCGCGCGGGAGGGCCGGCGCTGCTTTTCGAGAAGCCGGCCGGGTTCGACATGCCGGTCCTCGGCAACCTCTTCGGCAGCGTGCAGCGGATCGCGCTGGCGATGGGGGTGGAGAACGCGCTTGCCCTGCGCGAGGTCGGCAAGCTGCTCGCGTACTTGAAGGAGCCCGAGCCGCCCAAGGGGCTCGCCGACCTCTGGGAGAAGTTTCCGGTCCTGAAGCAGGTGCTGAACATGGCGCCCAGGGAGCGCTCGTCGGCGCCCTGCCAGGAGGTCGTCTGGGAAGGCAGGGACGTCGATCTCGGCCGGTTGCCGGTGCAGACGTGCTGGCCGGACGATGCGGGGCCGCTGATCACCTGGGGCCTGACGGTGACGCGCGGTCCCGCCAAGCCGCGGCAGAACCTCGGGATCTACCGCCAGCAGGTCATCGGCCCGAACCGGATCATCATGCGCTGGCTCGCGCATCGCGGCGGGGCGCTGGACTTCCGCGACCATTGCCTGAGGAGCACCGATCCCTTTCCCGTCGCGGTCGCCCTGGGCGCGGATCCGGCGACCATCCTCGCTGCAGTGACGCCGGTTCCGGATTCGCTCGGCGAGTACCAGTTCGCCGGCCTCCTGCGCGGCGCGAAGACGGAGGTCGTGCGCTGCCTGACCAGCGACCTGCAGGTGCCGGCATCGGCGGAGATCGTGCTCGAGGGCTTCATCCGCGCCGGCGACACGGCGCCCGAGGGCCCGTTCGGCGACCACACCGGCTACTACAACGAGGTGGAGCAGTTCCCCGTCCTCACGGTCGAGAAGATCACCACGCGCCGCGACCCGGTCTACCACTCGACTTACACCGGCAAGCCGCCCGACGAGCCCGCAATGCTGGGCGTCGCGCTGAACGAGGTGTTCGTGCCCCTGCTGCAGAAGCAGTTCCCGGAGATCGCCGACTTCTACCTGCCGCCGGAAGGCT
>CBDDRX010000079.1:0-16167 GCA_965233165.1 uncultured bacterium
TGAAGGGCGACTTCTCGAAGATCGCCGCCGCCGACATTATTCAAGGCGCCCGATTGGGCGACGGCGTCTCGATTTCCGTCGTGCGCGACACCGCGAAGTACGCCGGCATGGCGGTCGCCAACCTCGTCACGATGTTCGACCCAGAGGTGGTGGTGCTCGGCGGCATGATCGCGTCGTCGGGGGACATCATGCTCGACGCCATCCGCACCGAAACCCTGCGCCGCCTGATGCCGCAGCAGGCCGAGCAGATCCGCATCGAGTTGTCGTCGCTGGGCGACGACGCCATCGCGATCGGCGCGGCCCGCTCTCTCGCATGATCGCGCTCTCCGGCGCGGACATCGTCCTGCCGGATCGCGTCGTTCGGGGCGGATCGATCGTCATCGACAACGGCCGCATCGCGGCGATTGAATCGCGCCCCATCGACGCGAGCGCCGGCCGCACCGTTGTCGATCTTGCCAATCACACCATCGTGCCCGGATTCGTGGATGTCCACATCCATGGCATCGAGGGTGTCGACGTGCTGGACGGCCCCGCCGCCGTCCACCACCGCATGCCGGTCGCGCTTTCGCCGAAAGCCGAGACGGCATGGCTAGAATCCGGCACCGTGCAGGCCGACGCCGCCGCGCTCGCCTTCCACGCCGTGCGCCGCCTGGTGAACAGCGCCAAAGCCGAGGGCCCCGCGCTCCTCGAACCCGCATAGAACAACCACAGAAAGGGAAGCCATGATCGACCTGTACGCCGCCGGAACCTCCAACGGAATGCGCGCGCGCATCGCGCTGGAGGAATGCGGCCTCGCCTACACGCTGCATCCGATCGACATCGCCAAGGGCGAGCACAAGACGCCGCAGTTCCTGGCCATGAACCCGAACGGGCAGATCCCGGTGATCGTCGACCACGAGGGCCCGGGCGGCAAGCCGGTCACCGTCTCGCAGTCCACCGCGATCCTGATCTACGCCTCGGAGAAGTCGGGCAAGTTCCAGCCGAAGGACCCGGCGAAGCGCCCGGCCTTCTGGCAGGCGCTGATGAGCGCCTCCACGGACATCACGCCCACCCTCGGCGCGGTATTCGGCATCATCCGCGGCAAGGAGCCGCACGCGCCGACCGCGGACATGTTCAAGGGGCGCTTCCGCACCTACCTGAAGGTCTGGGACGAGGCGCTCGGCAAGCGCAAGTACGCCGCCGGTGACGAGGTCACGATCGCCGATTTCTCGCTGTACGCCGGCTTCGTGCGCGCGAAGGGCGTGGTGCCGGAGACCTGCGAGGGCTTCGCGAATCTCACGCGCTGGTCGGACGAGATCGGCGCCCGCCCGGCGGTGCAGCGCGCGCTGAAGTTCTAGGCGCCTACTGCTGGCGCGGCGTCGTCGCGGGAATGTCCGGGCGCACCGTGCCCGACGATCCCGCCGAGGCGGACCCGCCCAGCGCGGGATCGACGCGGTCGAGCACCGCGTCGGCGCGGCTGCGGTCCATCAGCAGCCACTCCTGCAGCCCCGCCATCGTGTCGCAGTCCGGGCCGCGGTGCGCGAGGCACTTCTCGCGCGCCTGCTCGATGCGGCGCTGCTGCTCGGCCTGGAGCCAGATCGCGCGGGCGCGCTGCGGATCGTCGATCGGCTGCGCCGCCGCGGGAAAGCAGGCCGCGAGCGCGGCCGCGAGGAGAATCGGTCTCATGGGAATCACTCCTTTGCGATGGAAATGCGCGCGTTCCAGCCCAGCCACTCCTTGCGCGGGGTGTCGTGGAGGAAGAAGACGGTGCCGGCCTTCGCCGGGGGCGACTTCTCGGGGCTCGCGAACTCGATGCCGCCGGCGACCAGCGAGCGGATCGACTCCAAGTCGAGCTGGATGCCTTTCAGGATGCCGCCGCTCACGCTGAGGCCGCTCACGTTCCAGAACGCGGAGCCGGTGCGCACGAGGTTTGCGTACCGTTGCAGGATGATGATCTGCACCTCGGCGGCCGTGGCGTTCGAGGAGAGCTGCACGTCGTTCACGGCGCCGACCTCGACGCCGCGGAAGTAAACCGGCGAGCCGGGCCGCAGCGAGACCGGGCGCTCGCCCTTCAGCACGATGCGCAGGCCAGGCGGGTTCGGGGCGCGCTCGAGCCCCTTGAAATCGCTCTGGTGGGTGCCGCCGGCCCTGCCGGCCTGCGCCTGGATCTCCGGCCCGCTGATCACGGTGCCCAGGCCCGTGACGTTGCCCCAGCCGACCTGCGGCCGCACGATCCAGAACTGCGTCCCGTCCGCCGCGAGCGATTCGGCGGCGCGATCGAGCCGTGCCTTGACGAGCACGCTCTCGCGATCCCCGCTCAGCGCCATGCCGGTCACGAGGCCGACCTGCACGCCGCGGTACTTGACCGGCGTCTGGCCCACGCGCAGGCCGCCGCCGTCGCGGAACTCGATCGTGATCTCCGGGCCCTGCTGGCGCACGCGCTCGTAGACCAGCCATCCCGCCACCGCCGCGGCGACCAGCGGCACGACCCACATGAGCTGAAGCCAGGGGCGCCGCCGGCGAACTCGCGCCTTCGGCAGCTCTTCGCCGGTCATGCCGCATCCTCGAGCGGCCGGCGGCGCAGGCGCAGCTCGTAGTCCCTCGACCGCCACAGGAGCGACGGGTCGAACGCGGCCGTGGCGAGCATCGTGAGCACGACGACCGCGGTGAACGCCCAGAGCCCCGGCCCGGGGATCACGGTCGCGAGCGCGCCCAGGCGCACGAGCGCGACGAGCACGGCGACGAGGAACACGTCGAGCATCGCCCACGGGCCGATCGCGTCGATCACGCGATACAGCGTCGTGCGCGCGCGCCGCCAGCGCGGCATGCGCGCCTCCGCGGTGGCGACGAGCACGAGCAGGCCGACCAGCTTGACCAGGGGCACGGCCATGCTGGCGATGAATACGATCGCCGCGACGAACCAGTAACCGTAGCTCGCGAGCGCGACGATCCCGCTCCACACCGTGTTCTCGCTGTACAGCCCATAGCGCTCCATGCGCAGGATCGGATAGAGATTGGCCGGGATGTAGAGGATCAGCGCCGCCAGCGCGAATGCGGCCGTGGGAACGACGCTGCCCAGCTTGCGCTCGTGCAGGACGGCCCCGCAGCGCGCGCACTCGGCCACCGTATGCGCCTGGAGCTCGGCCTGCTGCAAGAGGTGGCACACCGGGCACGACAGGGTTTCTTGCCGGGTCGGCATCGCGCCATACTTGCAACGTTCATACCCGTCCCCAACCTCGCAAGGAGTGGTCCGGATGACCTATGCGCTGCACTACTGGCCCGGAATCCAGGGCCGCGGCGAGTTCGTGCGCCTCGCGCTGGAGGATGCCGGCGCGGCCTACGTCGACGTCGCGCGCAAGCCGCGCGGCGAGGCGCGCATGATGCGGCTCCTCGGCCCGCGCGGCGCGTTCGCGCCTCCCGCGCTCCGGGCCGGCAAGCTGCTCCTCTTCCAGACCGCCAATATCCTCCACTACCTCGGGCCGCGCCTCGGCCTCGCGCCGCGCAGCGAGGCGGGGCGCGCCCGGCTCCTCCAGCAGCAGCTCACCATCGCCGACTGGCTCGCCGAGGTGCACGACACGCACCATCCCATCGCTTCGCACCTCTACTACGAGGACCAGAAGCGGGAGGCGCGCCGCCGCGCGAGGGCGTTTCTTGCCGTGCGCCTGCCGAAGTTCCTGCGCCACTTCGCCGCCGTGAAGGGCGAGACCACCTACGTGCATCTCTCGCTCTTCCAGATGGCGGAGGGCCTGCGCTACGCCTTCCCGAACGCGATGCGGCGGCTCGAGCCCGATGGCCTCGCCGCCCTGCACGAGCGGGTCCGCAAGCGCCCGCGGCTCGCCGCCTACCTCGCTTCGCCGCGGCGCATCCCGTTCAACCAGGAAGGCATCTTCAGGCACTATCCGGAGCTCGACGAGCCGCGGGGGAAGCGCTAGATGGACATCGACCTGGAGCTGGGACTGGTGAAGCACCTGGGCATCCGATTCCTGGAGACCACACCGGAGCGCGTGGTCGCCGAGCTGGAGATCCGCCCGGAAGTGTGCACGCTGAACGGCGCGATCCACGGTGGCACGCTGATGGCGCTTGCTGATACCGTGGGCGCCGTGGGAACGCTCGCCTCCGGCGCGAAGACCGCCACTGCCGAATCCAAGACCAACTTCTTCGCCGCGGCCCGCGCCGGCAAGGTGCGCGCCGAGGCCACGCCCCTGCACAAGGGCAAGCGCACGCACGTTTGGCAGACGCGCGTAACCGACGAAGCGGGCAAGCTGCTTTCCCTCACCATCCAGACGCAGATGATCCTCTAGCAACCGTGCCGCCGGTCACCCTCGCGCTGCTCGCGGCGAACATCGGCGTCTTCCTGCTGCAGATGTCGGGCGGGATGGCGCTCATCCAGAATTTCGCGCTGTGGCCGGGAAGCGGCTTCGCGCCCTGGCAGCTCGTCACGTACAGCTTCCTGCACGGCGGCATGACCCACCTCCTGTTCAACATGCTCGGCCTCTACATGTTCGGCCCGGACATCGAGCGCCTGTTCGGCTCGCGCTTCTTCCTCTTCTACTACCTCGCCGCGGTGCTCGCGGCAGCGCTGCTGCACCTGGGCATCACGATGGGCATGGGCGGCCCGGAGGTGCCCACGGTCGGCGCCTCGGGCGGGCTCTACGGGCTGCTGCTCGCCTTCGGCTGGTACTTCCCGCACCGCCGGGTGATGCTGCTCATCCCGCCGATTCCCATGTCGGCGCGCACCCTGGTCGTGGTCTTCGCCGTGGTCGAGCTCTTCTTCGGCGTCACGCAGACCAACGCCGGCGTGGCGCACTTCGCGCACCTGGGCGGCATGCTCGGCGGCTGGCTGATGATCGAGCTGCGCCGCCGGGGCATTTTCCGCGGCTGACCCGGGGAATCAAGAAGTTAGTCAATGGGCTGGACGCGCCACGCGTCCCGGGAACCGTCTGGCACTCCGATTGCTCCCTCCTTGGGAAGGAGCCCGTCATGACCAAGACCCTGCCGTTCGTCGTCGCCGCCCTCATCCTGCTTGTCCCAGCCACCGCCCGTGCGCAAACGCCGGCAGAGCTGGCCGCGCAGCAGGTCAACGCGCTCGCCCCGCAGCTCGCCTTGCTGGCGGGGTCTGCGGCCAACTTCCAGTCCCTCGCTGCGGGCCTGGTGCTCGGCCAGCCGATCGTCCTCACCGCCACCGGCGCCGACGGCATCGTGCAGACGGTTACGCTCCAGCCGCCGGTCGCCATGACGCCGGCCGCGGCCGCGCAGACGCTCGAGCGCGCGCGCCAGGCGCTGATCGTGCGCGGCATTGCCGCGCCGACGCCCGAGCAGGTCGGGGTCGCACTGACTGGCGGAACGCTTCCTACGCCCGTAGGCAACGCGCTCGTCGCCGGCACGCTGAGCGGCACGATCAATCCGGCGGCGATGCAGATCCAGCGCCAGCCCGTCGGCCTCTCGCCGGTGGGCGGCACACCGGCCAACCTCGAGAGCCTGACCACGGGGCTGACCTCCGGGCGCCCGATCACGCTGACCGGCACGACCCCGGCGGGCGCGCCGACCACGCTCACCTTCGGCGTGCCGGGCGGCCCGCTGACGCCGCTCGAGGCCGCGCAGGCGCTGCAGTTCGCCGGCCAGCTCCTCGCGTCGCAGGGGATCGTCAACCCGACGCCAGAGCAGACGCGCGCCGCGCTCCTCGGCGGTTCCGTCGCCGGGACCGGCGGGCCGGTGACGCTGCGCGGCGTGCTCGAAGGACGCGGCACCGTGCAGACCGCGGTCTCCGGCTTCGGCACGAGCTTCAGCCCGGTCGCCAACACGAGCGCGAGCCCGATCATCGGCACCAGCTTCAGCCCGACCTTCCCGACGCCGAGCGCGCCCGGGGCGCCCGCCGCGGCCGGCCCGAACGGCGCGCCGTCCATCGCCGCGCAGATGCAGGGCCGCCGCTGAAGGGCCGCGGATTGGGCCGCGTCGTCTACATGCACCGCCCGAGAGAAGCGCAGGCGCGCGGCGCGCGAGCGCCCGAGCCCGAGGCGCGCCCACGCACGCTCCTTCGCCCCGGCTACAACTGCTGCACCGTGGCGCGCGCCGAGCGGGTCGCGCTGCTGGTCGATGCGGACGCCTACTTCAAGGCGTTCTACCAGGCGGCGTTGCGCGCGCAACGCTCGATCGCGATCCTCGCCTGGGACTTCAACAGCCAGACGCGCCTGCATTTCGAGCCCGTCGAGGCCGGCGGGCCGCCGGCGCTGCTCGGCGAGTTCCTCAACTACCTCGCGCGGCGCCGCCCCGGCCTGCACATCCACGTCCTGAACTGGGACTATCCCATGGTGTTCGGGGCCGACCGCGAGCTGCCGCCGCTCTACGGCTTCGGCTGGACGCCGCACCGGCGCGTGCACCTGCGCTACGACGACACGCACCCCGTGGCCGGCTGCCAGCACCAGAAGGTGGTCGTGATCGACGACCGGCTCGCCTTCGCCGGCGGCATCGACCTGACCGTGCGGCGCTGGGACCGCCCGGACCACGCGCCGCAGGACCAGCGCCGCACCGCCTACGACAAGCCCTACCCGCCTTTCCACGACCTGATGGTCGCGCTCGACGGCGATGCGGCGCGCGCGCTGGGCGCGATCACCCGCGAGCGCTGGCAGAACGCCACCGGCCGCAGGCTGCGCGCCGGCTCCACGGATGCAAAGCGGGCCGGCGCGGACCCGTGGCCTTCCTACCTCGAGCCGGACCTCACGGAGGTGGACGTCGGCATCGCCCGGACGGCGCCGCCGCGCGGCGAGTCCCCGGGAGTGAAGGAGATCGAGCGGCTCTACCTCGACATGATCCGCGCCGCGCGCGAGACGATCTACATCGAGAACCAGTACTTCACCTCGCCGCGCATTGCCGCGGCGCTCGAGGAGCGCCTCGCCGAGCCCGACGGCCCCGAGATCGTGCTCGTGCTGCGCAAGCTCAGCCATGGCTGGCTCGAGGAGGCGACCATGCACGTCCTGCGCGCGCGGCTGATCGCGCGGCTGCGCGCGGCGGACCCGCACCGGCGCTTCCACGTGTACACGCCGCACATCCCCGGGCTCGCCGAGGGCTGCTGCCTCGACGTGCACTCCAAGCTGATGGTGGTCGACGACCGGGTCCTGCGCATCGGCTCGGCCAACCTGTGCAACCGCTCGATGAGCATCGACACGGAATGCGACGTGGCCATCGAGGCGCGCGGCGAGGCGCGCATCGCGCAGGTCATCACGGCGTTCCGCGACCGCCTGCTCGCCGAGCACCTCGGCGTGCCGCGCGAGGCCGTGCAGCGCAAGGTGCGCGAGCTGGGCTCGCTGCACGGCGCCATCGCCGCCCTGCAGAGCGGCGGGCGCAGCCTGCACGAGCTGCAGGACCTCCCGGACTATCCGGAGGCGCTGGTCAGCGTCGTCTCGGTCGCCGACCCGGACGAGCCCATCTCGCTCGACTTCCTGACCGTGGAGCGCGCCTCCGAGGCGCCGGAGACGAAGCACGGGCCGGCCTGGGGCAAGCTCGCGGCGATCGCCGCGATCGTGCTCGCGCTGACCGCCGCCTGGCGCTTCACCCCGCTCGCCGGACTGATCACCGCCGAGAACGTGATCGGCTGGGCGAAGGCGTTCGGCAGCCGGCCCTGGGCGCCCTTCGCGATCATGCTCGCGTTCACGCCGGCGTGCTTCGTCATGTTCCCGCGCCCGCTGATCACGCTCGCGGCGGTGATCGCCTTCGGCCCCTGGCTCGGCTTCGCCTACTCGCTCGCCGGGATCGTCTTCTCGGCGATCGTCACCTACTACGTCGGCAAACGCATGCGCCGGGACACCGTGCGCCGCCTCGCCGGCCGCCACCTCGACCAGATGGTCGAGGTGCTCAAGCGCCATGGCCTGCTCGCGATGACGCTGCTGCGCCTCGTCCCGCTCGCCCCGTTCTTCGTCGAGGGCGTGGTCGCCGGCGCCGTCGGCCTGAAGCTCTGGCACCTCGCGGTGGGCACGGCGATCGGGCTCCTGCCCGGCACGCTCACCACGACGATCTTCGGCGGGCAGATCGAGTCCGCGCTGACCGGCGGCCGGATCAACTGGTGGCTCGTCGGCAGCGCCGTCGCGCTCCTGGGCATCGGCATCGTCCTCGTGAAGCGCTGGTTCTCGCGCATGGCCCGCCGGATGAATGCCCAGCCTGGCTAACTGGCGGTCGCTGGACGCCCAGCTCGGTCCGCAGTGCATGCGGATCGCCTCCTACAACGTGCATGGCTGCGTCGGCTGCGACGGCGGGCGCGACCCGGCGCGCGTCGCCGAGGTGATCCTCGAGACCGGCTGCGACACGATGGGCCTGCAGGAGGTGCACCACGCCGAGATCCTGGCGGCGCGCACCGGCCTGACGCTGATCGAGGGCCAGCCGCACACGTGGCACGAGCGGCATGTCGGCAACGCCCTGCTGACGCGGCGGCGCGTGCTCGGGGTGAAGCACCACGAGTACGGCTGGGAGGGCTGCGAGCCGCGCAGCGCGCTCGACGTCGAGCTCGAGGTCGACGGCGTCGCCGTGCGGGTGATCGTCACGCACCTGGGGCTGAAGCCGGTGGAGCGGCGCTACCAGGTGGGCAAGATCCTCGAGCTGATCCGCCACTCGCCGCTCGACAAGCGCGTGCTGGTGCTCGGCGACATCAACGAATGGCTGCCGCTCGGGCGGCCGCTGCGCTGGATGCACGCGCTCCTCGGCCACTCGCCCTCCGAGCGCTCCTTCCCCTCGCGCTGGCCGCTCTTCGCGCTCGACCGCGTCTGGGTGCGGCCGCGCCACGCCCTGCTCGCCTTCGGGGCGCACCGCTCGCCGCTCGCGCGCCTCGCCTCCGACCACCTGCCGGTGAAGGCGATCGTCGCCGCGCACGCGCCGGCCGCAAAAGAAAACGGGCCCGCGAGGGCCCGTTTGGTGACGGCCGTGAAGGCCTAGTTCTTCGGCTTCGCCGAGCTCCCGCGGGCAGCGGGGTCGTCCTTGCCGGTGACCTTGTCGGCGGCGCGGCCGGCGTCGTGCTTCGCCATGGCGGCGAGGTACTCGGCGCGGTTGATCTTGCCGTCGTTGTTCATGTCCCACTTGTCGAAGCCGGCCGTCAGCTCCTTGTGCGCCTTGCCTTCCGCCTTGGAGATATAGCCGTCCTTGTTCTTGTCCATCTTCGCGAAGCCCGACTCGTCCGAGCGCGAGGCGTTCGCCGCTTCCTTCTTCGTCAGCTTGCCGTCGGAATTCTTGCCGTCCATCGGCTTGTCGGCTTTCTGCGCGATGGCCGCACCGGCGAACGCAAGGGCGATCGCGGTGACGACTGCTTTTACTTTCATCATGGGGGAGTCTCCTTTCGAGAGGGTCATGCTATGGCATAGACGCAGCAGACGTGCCCGAGGTTGACCCCGGGGCACGGCCCGTCCGGGCTGTCGCTTTCGGGCGACGGCTTTCCTTCTTCTTCGCCTGCGGCTTCTTGCCGAGGTTCTGGAATTCCGCAAGCGTGAGCTTGCCGTCGCGGTTGCGGTCGGCGCGATCGAAATGCGTCACCACGTTCTCGTGGCCGGCGGCTTCCGCGAGCGAGAGGCGGCCGTCGCCGTCGAGGTCGAGCGCCGCGAAGCGCTCCTTCCTGTCCTCCGGCAAGGCCGGCCTGGTCGCGCCGACCGACGAGTTGCCGCCGCCGGCGGTGAGGTCGGGCTTGCGCGCGCTCGCCTCGCTCTCCGGCACGCCGCGGAACTTCTGCGCGAACGCGGCGCCGCTGGCGAGCGCAAGCGCGAGAGCAGCGGCGAGGATCTTCATCGAGCGCGAAGGTGCAGCTTTCATGCCCGAACATCTGGTTACACATTGCTACGCCTGCCGGCGCGCGCGGCGCGTAGCCTGTGCTGCATGAAAGCCCTGCTCCTGGTCCTCGCCGCAGTGCTGCTCTCCCCGCTGGAGAGCGAGGCGCGCACCTATGCGCCAGAAGAGATCGAAAGCCTCCTCGCCCCCGTCGCCTTGCAGCCGGATGCCGTGCTGTGGAACGTGCTCGAAGCGTCGACCACGCCCAACGAAGTCATCGATGCCGCCGCCGGCCGGGGCGCGCGCACGCCGGCCGTGGAGGCGCTGCTGCCTTACCCGGAGCTGCTCGCGCGGATGGCGGAGAGCCCGCAATGGCTCTTCGATCTGGGCAATGCCTACCTCGGGCAACGAAACGAGGTTCTGGGCGCCGTCCAGACGCTTCGCTTTCGCGCCCAGGCCGGCGGTCACCTCCGCAGTGATGACGCGCAGATCGTGCAGCACTACGGAAGCGCGATCGCCGTGCTGCCTGCGGTTCCGAACTACTTCTTGGTGCGGTACTACAACCCCGTCGTCGTGTACGGGCATGCGTGGCGGCCCGTGCACCCGGTTCATTGGCGGCCGTGGGCGCCGCGCCGCGTGGTCGTGCACAGGCCCGTGGTCGTGCATAGGCCGGTCGTGGTGCACCGGCCGGTCGTGGTTCACAAGCCGGTCGTCGTTCATCGGCAAGCGCAAGCGCATGGGCGAAACGGCCCGCCCTCGCCGGCGGCGCGGATGCAGCACCAGCAGGCCCGGGCGTTCCGGCAGCATCACCGCATCCCGGAATCGAGGCGCCAGCCGATCGTCCGCCCGCTCGGCCAGGCGCCGCGCGCGCAGCACAGGGGGCACGGCCGATAAGCTAGACTCGCCTCCCCATGGCGAGGATCCTTCGCGAGACGCTGCTGCAGATTCGCGAGATCTCGTTCACCTGGGGCCCCTTCTTCCTGATCGGGGTGGCGGCGCTGGTCGGGGCGTACTTCTTCCTCGCGCCGACGCCGCCGAAGCGGGTGGTGCTCGCCACCGGCCCGGAAACCGGCGCGTACGCCGCCTTCGGCGCGCGCTACCAGGAAGAGCTGAAGCGCTTCGGCATCCAGGTTGCGCTGCGCCCGACCAACGGCTCGCGCGAGAACATCCGCCTGCTGCACGACCCGAAGGAGGACGTGCAGGTCGCCTTCGTCCAGGGCGGGGCGAGCGAGTCGCAGCGCGTGCAGGCGGACGCCGAGAAGGGCGCGCCGGTGATGTCGCTCGGCAGCCTCTTCTACGAGCCCTACTGGCTCTTCTACCGCACCGAGAAAGCGAAGACGGTCCGCAAGGACGCCACCCTGCAGCAGATCACGGAGCTGCGCGGCTGGAAGGTCAACGTCGGCGCGCGCGGCAGCGGCGCCCCGGGGCTCTCCAACCGCGTCCTCGCCGCCAACCTCATGGACCGCGAGGACATCGTGCGCAGCAACCTGGAGGACACCGAGGCGGTGGTCGCCCTCCTCGCCGGCAAGCTCGACGCGATGGTCCTCGTCTCGGCGCCCGAGTCCTCGCTCGTGCAGATGCTGCTGCAGACCCCCGGCATCCGCCTCTACGAGTTCGCGCAGGCCGAGGCCTACTCGCGCCGCTACCGCTTCATCAGCCCGGTGGTGCTGCCAAGGGGCGTGGCGGACATCGCGCGCGACGTGCCGCCGCGCGACGTGCCGATGATCGCCGCGACCACCTCGCTGGTCGCCCGCGAGGACACGCACCCGGCGCTCGTCCAGCTCTTCGTCCAGGCGGCGGCCCGCATCCACAGCGGCCCGGGCTGGATCGTCGAGGCCGGCCAGTTCCCGACCCCGCAGAAAAGCGAGTACCCGGTGGCGAAGGAGGCCGAGCGCTTCTACCGCACCGGCCCGCCGCTCCTGCAGCGCTACATGCCGTTCTGGCTGGCGAACCTGGTCGACCGGATGTGGGTCGCCCTCTTCTCGATCGTCGCGATCCTGATCCCGCTTTCGCGTATCCTGCCGCCGCTCTACCAGTTCCGGGTGCGCTCGCGCGTGTTCCGCTGGTACCGGCAGCTGCGGCAGATCGAGGATCGCGGCGAGAAGGGCAAGGCGGCGCCGGCCGAGCTCCTGGCGGAGCTCGACCGGCTGGAGGCGAAGGCGGCGCGCATCGTCGTGCCGCTCTCGTACGCCGACGAGCTGTATGCGCTGCGGCAGAACATCGACCTGGTGAGGGAAAGGCTGAGGAAGAACGGATGAAATACAAGGCGCTTGGGAAGACGGGAGTGCAGGTCTCGGAGCTGTGCTTCGGCACGATGTCCTTCGGCGGGGACGCCGACGAGGCGGAGTCGGCGAAGATGTACAAGGCGTGCCGCGACGCGGGCGTCAACTTCTTCGACACCGCGGACCAGTACGCGAAGACCCAGTCGGAGCAGATCCTCGGCCGACTGATGCGCGGGGAGCGCGAGAACCTGGTCATCGCGACCAAGTGCTTCAACCCGATGAGCGAGGACATCAACGCGCGCGGCACCTCGCGCCGGCACGTCACCCGCGCCGTGGAGCTGAGCCTGAAGCGGATGCAGACCGACCGGATCGACCTGCTCTACCTGCACCAGTTCGACGCGCGCACGCCGATCGAGGAGCAGATGCGCGCCCTGGAGGACGTGGTCCGCTCGGGCAAGGTGCTCTACCCGGCGGTGAGCAACTATGCCGCGTGGCAGGTCGAGAAGGCGCTCGGCATCCAGGAGCGCATGGGCTGGGCGCGCCTGCAGGCGCTGCAGCCGATGTACAACCTGGTGAAGCGCCAGGCCGAGGTTGAGATCCTGCCGATGGCCGAGGCGAACGGCGTGTCGATCTTCCCCTACAGCCCGGCCGGCGGTGGATTGCTGTCCGGGAAATATTTGAATAAACAGGGAGAAGGAAGAATCGCGAGCAACAAGCAGTACGCGGCACGCTACGGCGAGGAGTGGATGCACGAGGTGGCGGCGAAGTTCGCCGCCTTCTGCAAGGACAAGGGCTGGCACCCGGTCAGCGCGGCGGTCGCCTGGGTCGCGTCGCACCCGGCCGTGACCGCGCCGATCGTCGGCGCGCGCAGCGTCGCGCAGCTCCAGGCGTCGCTCGACTCGGTCAAGCTGCAGATCCCGCCCACGCTGCGGGCCGAGATGGCCGCGCTCTCCCGCACCCCGCCGCCCGCCACGGACCGCCTCGAGGAGCAGAAGAAGTAGTTCTCCCCGTTGGTCCTTCCGGGCGGCACGCGGTTTGCTGTAGCGCAGGAATGAAGCCGAAGGCGTTCCTGTCGCTGCTGAAGGAAGCGGCCGCGTCGTGGTCCGAGGACCGGGCGCCCAGCATGGGCGCCGCCATCTCCTATTACTCGGTCTTCTCGCTCGCGCCGCTCCTGGTCATCGTCATCGCGGTCGCGGGGTTCTTCTTCAGCGCCGGCCAGGTCCAGGGGGCGGTCTTCGCGCAGCTCTCTTCCCTGATGGGCGACGAGGCGGCGAAGGCGGTCGACGAGATGCTCAAGCACGCGCAGGAGCCGAAGACCGGCGGGATCGCCGCCCTGACCAGCATCTTCGTGCTCATCATCGGCGCGACGACGGTCCTGGCGGAGCTGCAGGCCGCGCTGGACCGGATCTGGCGCGTGCCCGAGTCGGAGAAGCCGACCGGCAACGCCCTCTGGCTGTGGGTTCGCACGCGCCTGCTCACCTTCGGCATGGTGCTCGCGCTCGCGTTCCTGATGATCGTCTCGCTCGTCTTCAGCGCCGCGCTCTCCACGCTGGGCAAGTGGTGGGGACCGATGTTCGGGGGCTGGGAAGCCGTGGCGCACGCGGGCGACCTCCTGATCAGCTTCGCCATGCTGACCGCCGCCTTCGCGGCGATCTACAAGTTCATGCCGAGCACGCACATCCGCTGGAAGGACGTCTGGGTCGGCGCGGCCGTGACCTCGATCCTGTTCACCATCGGCAAGTGGGCGATCGGGCTCTACCTGGGCAAGAGCGACGTCGCCTCGGGGTTCGGCCTCTTCGGCTCCCTCGCCCTGCTGATGATCTGGGTGTATTACTCGGCGCAGATCTTCCTGTTCGGCGCCGAGTTCACCTGGGTCTACGCGAACAAGTACGGCTCGCGCAGCGCCGCCGCGACCGCGAAGGCGCAGCCTCCGGTGCTCAAGCCGACGCGCGCCGCGAACGACCCGGCCCCGGCCTATCGCCCGCGCAAGGCCTCGCTGGTGAAGCGGCACCTGCCGGAACTCGCCTTTGGCGGCGCGTTCTTCGTCGGCGCGCTCCTCGCGAAGATCGCCCCTTCGGGACTGAAGCTAATTCGCCGCAAGGTGCTGCCGCACTAGGCGTAGTGCTTGCCCTTGAAGCGCGCAGCGTGGGCGCGGACGGTGTCGAGATCGCCCTTCTTCAAGGCGGCGAGCGGGATGATCGCGTTGCCGATTCCAACGAGGGAAGCACCGGCATCGAAGAACTCCGCCATGTTCTCCAGCGAGACGCCGCCGGTCGGGCACAGGCGGATGTGCGGGAACACCGAGCGCAGGTGCTTCAGGTGCGCCGGCCCGCCGCTGGAGGCCGGGAACACCTTCACGATGTCCGCCCCTTCGCGGTGGGCCGCCATCACTTCCGTCGGCGTGAACGCGCCGATCAGCGCCGCCCGCCCGGCGTCGTGGGCGACCTTCGCGAGATCGCAGCACACGTAGGGCGATACGACGAACTTTGCACCGGCCTCGATGCATTCTTGGCCCGCCACGGCGTCCAGCACGGTACCCGCGCCTATGATCAGTTTCTTGTCTTGCGATAAATCTTTAATCAACCCCAGCGCACCAGGCGTCGTCAGCGTGATTTCAACGGAAGAAAAACCCACCTCCGTGAGGCAGCGGACGGTACGCTCGGTCAGGGCGGCGCTCTCCAGCCGCAGCACGGGAACGACGCGCTCGGCGACCAGCCGCTCGCAGATCCCTTCCCGGGTCATCGGCGCTCCTCGCGCCAGAAGCGCTCCATCTCGAGGTAGGTGAACGACGCGGACCAGGTGATCAGCACGAGGCCGAAAGATGCGCGCCCTGCGCGCCCGCGATCGCGCCGGTCGCGGGCCAGAGCAGGAGCAGCCACATCATCAGGCCGAAGATCCAGATCTCGATCACGTGCAGAAGGATGAGGAGCCCGATCGCATGCAGGACTTTCAGCCGCCGCCGCACCTGCTCCCGGGCGATCCGGCGCTGGGTGAGGACGAGGCCTTCGTAGTGCACGAGCACGGCCAGCACGACCGAGAGGAGCGTCGCCGCCACCACGGCGGCGTTCGCCAGCCAGTGCCCATACACTACTTGAGCGCCTTGTACTTGATGCGATGCGGACGGGCGGCTTCCTCGCCCAGGCGCTTCTTCTTGTCCGCCTCGTACTCCTGGTAGTTGCCGGGGAAGAACACCACCTGCGAGTCGCCTTCGAAGGCGAGGATATGGGTGGCGATGCGGTCGAGGAACCAGCGGTCGTGCGAGATGACCATCACGCTGCCGGCGAACTCGAGCAGCGCCTCTTCCAGCGCGCGCAGCGTCTCCACGTCGAGGTCGTTCGACGGCTCGTCGAGGAGCAGCACGTTGGCGCCGGACATGAGCATCTTCGCGAGGTGCAGCCGGCCGCGCTCGCCCCCGGAGAGCTCGCCGACGCGCTTCTGCTGGTCGGCGCCGCGGAAGTTGAAGCGCGCGAGGTAGGAGCGCGAGGGCATCGTGAACTTGCCCACCGTGATCAGGTCGTTGCCGCCGGAGATCTCCTCGAACACCGTCTTGTCGCCGGCCAGCGTGTCGCGCGACTGGTCGACGTGGCCGAGCTTCACGGTCTTGCCGATCGTGACCGTGCCGCTGTCCGGCTTCTCCTTCCCGGTGATCATCCGGAACAGCGTCGACTTTCCCGCGCCGTTCGGGCCGATGATGCCGACGATCGCCCCGGGCGGCACGGCGAACGAGACCTTGTCGAGGAGCAGGCGGTCGCCGTAGCCCTTGGATACGTTCTTCAGCTCGATGACCTCGTTGCCCAGGCGCTCCGCCACGGGGATGAAGATCTCCTGCGTCTCGTTTCTTGTTTGATATTCCTGATTGGATAGTTCTTCGAAGCGCGCGAGACGCGCTTTCGACTTGGTGCCGCGGCCCTTGGGGTTCTGCCGCACCCACTCGAGCTCGTGCTGCATCGCCTTGATGCGCGCGTGCTCCTGGCTCGCCTCCACCTGCAGGCGCTTCTCCTTCTGCTCGAGCCAGCTCGAGTAGTTGCCTTCCCAGGGAATGCCCATGCCGCGGTCGAGCTCGAGGATCCAGCCGGCGGCGTTGTCCAGGAAGTAGCGATCGTGCGTCACGGCGACCACGGTGCCCGGGAAGCGCTGCAGGAACTGCTCGAGCCACTCCACGCTCTCCGCGTCGAGGTGGTTGGTGGGCTCGTCGAGCAGCAGGAGATCGGGCTTCGACAGGAGCAGC
>CBDDRX010000080.1:0-35722 GCA_965233165.1 uncultured bacterium
AGAGGGCTGACCACGACGCATCGGGCGCGCCCCAGGTCTGCGGCGGTGCGAGGCAGGTGGCGCAGTTTCCGCAGGGAGTGCACGCTTCACCGAAGTAGTCGAGGAGGCGCACGCGCGGGCATCTGGCGGTCCCGCACAGGCCGAGGAGCGCGTCGAGCTTGGCGAGCGAGATGCGGCGAAACTCCTCGCTGCCCTCCGATTGCTCGAGCATCCGGCGCAGCTGCACCACGTCGCCCAGGCCGTACGCCATCCACGCGTCGGCCGGCTCGCCGTCGCGCCCGGCGCGGCCGGTCTCCTGGTAGTAGCCCTCGATGCTTTTCGGCAGGTCGAGGTGCGCAACGAAGCGCACATCGGGCTTGTCGATGCCCATGCCGAACGCGATGGTCGCGACGATGACGATCCCGTCCTCGCGCTGGAAGCGCTCCTGGTGCGCGGCGCGCGAGGCGCTATCCATGCCCGCGTGGTAGGGCAGCGCGCGCACCCCGTGGTCGGCGAGCCAGGCGGCGGTCTCGTCCACCTTCTTGCGCGACAGGCAGTAGACGATGCCCGCGTCGCCCGGGTGCTCCTCCTGGAGGAAGCGCAGGAGCTGCGCGCGCGGCTCCTGCTTGTCGACGATGCTGTAGCGGATGTTCGGCCGGTCGAAGCTCGAGAGGAAGACCCGGGCTTCCTCCAGCTGCAGGCGGCGGACGATCTCGTCGCGCGTCTGCGGGTCGGCGGTGGCGGTGAGCGCGATGCGCGGCACGCCGGGAAAGCGCTCGTGCAGCACCGAGAGCTGCAGGTACTCCGGCCGGAAGTCGTGGCCCCACTGCGACACGCAGTGCGCCTCGTCGATCGCGAAGAGCGCGATCTTCGCCTGCGCGAGAAGCTCGAGCATGTGCGGCATGAGCAGCCGTTCAGGCGCGACGTACAGCAGGTCGAGCTTCTGATCCTGGAATTCCCTCAGAACCGCGCGCGCTTCGCCTGCCTCGAGGGAGGAATTCAGGAAGGCGGCCTTGACGCCGAGCTGGCGCAGCGCCGCTACCTGGTCCTGCATGAGCGCGATGAGCGGCGACACGACGACGGCCGTGCCCTCGCGCAGCAGCGCCGGGAGCTGGTAGCACAGCGATTTCCCGCCGCCGGTGGGCATCAGCACCAGCGCGTCGCTGCCGCCCGCGACGTGCGCGACGATCGCCTCCTGCGCCCCGCGGAACGCGGGGTGGCCGAAGACCGTGTTCAGCAGCTGCAGGGGAGCGGGCACCGCGCGATTGTTGCACGGCGGAAATCGGGCTCCGTCCCCGATTCCGTTTCAGTGCCGGACGATGGGGTCCCGCCGGCCGGTCATGGCGCCGATCACGGCCGTGATCAGGGAGAGCACGAGCGCGCCGAAGGTGATCCACGCGCCCCGCTGCGCGGCCGGCTTGGCGTCCGCGGCCTTCTGCTCCAGCTCGCCGCTCTTCGCGCGGTCCATCAGCTGGCCGACCTTCTCCTTCGCCTGCTCGACGATCTGGCCCGAGCTGCCGGCCGACGCATTGCCGCCCTGCGACTGCAGCGCCGGGCCGGCCGCCTCGGAGGCGCTTCCGGCCAGGCTGAGCGCGCCGCCCATGAGGTTTCCCAGGCCCAGCGTCGCGAGGCCCGCGGTCAGAACGATGGCCACGACCCACACGAGCGCGCCTTCGCAGAAGCCGGTGGCGCGGTCGGTGATCGCGCCGATGCGCGTCGCCGCCCAGCCGCCGAAGAAGAGCGCGACCAGGAGCGCCACGGCGCCGTAGATGCCGGCGGCGCGTCCCGCCGTCCCGGCGTCGGTCTGGCCGGGCTCGGCCGCCGTGATGCCGATCGCCGCCCCGAGCGCAGTGAGCAGGATCAGCAGCCCGACGGCGAGGAGCACCCCGCCGAAGATGCCGCCCCAGGAGACGCGGATGCCGTCGGCGCGCAGCGCGGTGGCGGCCGGGTAGCGGTCGCTCGCCCGCCGGTTGTAGGGAGGTTCATGAATCACAGAAGCCATGGGCGGTTCCTTTCCGGAAAAGAGTGGGATTTCCGGACAGGCCGGGCGCAAGCGCCATGCCTAGAAATCGGGCTCCGTCCCCGATTTCTAGTGGAGCTGCAGGCGCTTGCCGTTCATGCGGCCGCGGTATTCCTTGCCGCCGGCGGTGAGGCGGACTTCCTCGCCGGTGACCTTGCCCTCGACCGGCAGCTCGATGCCGCCGGCGCGCAGCGTGCCGGAGAGGAGCTGGAACTCCTGGCGCAGGACGAGCTCGCCCTGCGCCACCCTGTGCTTGCCGTCGACGCGGGCCGGGACGATCCAGAGGAGGGCGGTGCAGTAGTGCGCGGCCTTGCAGCCCGGGTCGTCCTTGAGGTCGGCGACCTGGTCGGCCTTCCACTCCGCCATGGTGAAGGTGTTGGAGACGATGCGCGTGCCCGGCTTCAGGCGCAGCAGCCTCGGGCGCAGCTTCAGGTTGATCTCCGGGAGCAGGAACATGGTGATCACGGTGGCCTTCGAGAAATCGGTCTCGAAGAGGTCCGCCTCGCGGAACGTGGCGCGCGCGGCCACGCCTTCCTTCTCGGCGTTGCGCTTCGACAGGGCCACCATCTCCGGGTTGTACTCGATGCCCTCCGCGCGCACGCCGCGCTTCGCCGCGGTGATCACCGTGCGCCCGTCGCCCGAGCCCAGGTCCATGAGCAAGTCGGCCGGGGTCACCTTCGCCAGCTCGAGCATCTTGTCGACCAGCACCTGCGGCGTCGGCACCCAGACCACGTCCTTGCCCTCCTGGCCGTACGAGGGCTCGTAGGCCATCGGCGCCTGCGGCTGCTGGGCGAGCGCGAGGGAAGCGGCGAAAAGCAGCGGAACGACGGCGAAGCGCATCATGGGTCTCCGGACAGGAAAGCCCCGGAGCGTACGTACTACGCCTTTACGCCGCAAGGTCCTCGGACAGCGCCGGCTGGTAGGCCCTCGCGCGCGCAAGGACGGCTTCGAAATGTTCCGGCATCGCCTCGCGGAGCCAGAAGAGGAGCGCCTGCGACGAGGGGATCTGGCAGCCGAGGCCCCGCCAGGACGAGAGCGACTGCAGCAGGGAGCCGCGGATCTCGCCTACGACCTCGGCGACTGCCCGGTTCACCGCCAGGCGGTGGCCCGCGTAGTCTTTCGCCGGGATGACGTGCGTGTGCGTGCAGCACAGCCGCTCGAGCGCGGGATAGGCCCGCGCGTCGAACCGGTCGAACAGCGCCGAGCAGAAGAGGGTGATGCCGTGCCGCGCGACGGCCGCGGCGGCGGATTCCTCGATGCGCAGCGCGCAGGCCTCGTCGCCGGCCGCATGGACCGTATTCGCGAACTCGGCCCACCAGCGCACGCCGGTCCACGGCGCCCGCCCCCGGGTCGCCTCGAGCACGCTGTCGATGAGCGTGCTGAAGTCTTCCTTGCGCAGCGGGCCGCTCGCGGTGAGCGAGGCGAGCACGTCCTCCACGTTCCCGAAGGTGAGCTGGCCGCAGCGCTGCGCCGCGTCGACGTCGAGGTCCAGTTGGGCGAAGCGTGCGCGCAGCGCGGCGAGGTGGCTTCGCGTGCCGCTCAGGAGCACGGCTTCGCCGCGCTGCATCCCTTCGGCGACGAAATGGCCGACCCCGGCGGCGAGGAACTCGTCGCGGTCGTAGATCTGGAGGAAGTGGGAGCCGGGGGCCGGCGGACCGAGAAGCTCTTTCCAGGAAGCGTGCGGCGAATTGCGCTCTTGCATTGGCGGCGGAGCCTAGCAGCTTGCTTCGCGCGCGTATGTCGCGAGAAATGCTACATGCCGCTGCCGTAAGGGCGCGTGATGATCTCCAGCACGTGGCCGCACGGATCCAGAAAATACACGCCGCGCCCGCCGTCGTTGCGGTTGATCTCGCCGGCGCGCGTGCGGCCCGGATCCGCCCACCAGTCCAGGCCGCGCGCCTGCACGCGGGCGAAGATCTCGTCGAACTCCGCTTCGCTCACGAGAAACGCGAAGTGCTGGACGTCGACTTCGTCCTCGGTCTCGAAGAAGTCGAGCGTCACCTCGTTCGGCGTCAGCACGCCGAGGAACGGGCCGAACGGCTTGGGCGGCGGGAAGCCGAAGACTTCGCAGTAGAACTGCGCGGACTCCCGCTTGTCCCGCGCATGCACGATCGTGTGGTTGAGCTTGACCGTCATGCGTTGCTCTCCTGCCCTACTTCTGCAGGCCGATCTCGGCGCCGCGCTTCGCGGCGGGGCTGTCGCCGAAGTCCTCGAGCTCGAAGAACGGCCGCACCTCGATCTCGGCCTCGCCGCCGTCGAGCGACGGGTTGGGGTAGCGCTTCGTCCACCGGATCGCTTCCTCGCGGCTCTTCACGTCGATGATCGTATAGCCCGCCACGAGCGCCTTCGTCTCGGCGAACGGGCCGTCGACCATGCTGCGCCCGCCCTGCTTCGCGTACTTGATGCGCCAGGCGTCCTTGCTCGGGCGCAGGCCCGCGCCGTCGACCAGCACGCCGGCCTTCGCCATTTCCTCGTGGAAGCCGATCATCTCCGCCATCAGCTTCTCGGTGGGCATCACGCCCGCTTCCGAGTCCTTCGTCGCTTTCACGAGAATCAGGAATTTCATCGCCGGCTCCCTGAAGATGGACCTTCGCGCATCGTCCCGCGATTGTAGAGTAGGCTGGCTGCGGTTCTCTACAGAGGAGGGACCATGAAAGCGAAGCGCAACGTGATCCTGGCGATCGCCGCCGTCCTTGCGGCCGGCGCCGCGCAGGCGCAGCAGCTCCAGACGTGCTTTCCCTCGAAATTCGGGCCGAGCGACCAGGTGGGCAACTTGAACTACGTCACGCCCGAGAAGACCCTCGCCGCGGTGAAGCTGGTGACGAAAGGCAAGAGCTACCGCCTGGGCATCGAGACGAACAAGGACACCCCGGCGTTCCCGCCGCGCTCGTTCGCGCTCACCATCGTGCAGCCCGGGCAGCACGCCGGCCAGACGCTCGGGCCCAGCAAGACGACGTACAACGACGACATCATCATGGGCTGGGTCGGCATCGGCTCGCAGCTCGACGGCCTCGGGCACATCGGCATCGATAACGTCTACTACAACTGCAACAAGGGGGCCGAGTTCGCGCAGGCGGCGGGCCTGACCAAGCTCGGCATCGAGAAGGTGCCGCCGATCGCGACGCGCGGCGTCCTGCTCGACATGGCGGGCTACTACAACACCGACATCGTGAAGGAGGGCACCGCCTTCAACCGCGCCGAGATCGAGGGCGCGATGAAGAGGCAGGGTATCCGCTCGATCGAGCGCGGCGACGTGGTGCTCTTCCACACCGGCTGGACGAAGCTGATCGGCAAGGACAACAAGCGCTACGGGTCGGTCGAGCCGGGGCTGGGCACCGGCGGCGCGCGCTACCTCGCCGAGCGCGGCGTGGCGATGGTCGGCGCCGACAACTGGGGCCTCGAGGTGATCCCCTTCGAGAAGGACGCCGGGGTCTTCGAGGTGCACCAGATCCTGCTGCCGATGAATGGCATCTACATCCTCGAGAACATGGAAACCGCCGAGATGGTGAAGGACCAGGCGTGGGAGTTCCTCTTCACGCTGGGCCCCTCGCGCATCACCGGCGCCGTGCAGGCGATCATCAACCCGATCGCGATCCGGTAGGGCCGTAAGTCGCCTCGCCGCGCCGGCGCCGCGGCGCCTCGTCGCCCAAGGCGGCACGGCGGTCGTGCTCGGCGAGGATCACGTCGATCGCCCGGTCGAAGATCGCGCGCGGCGGGCCGACCCGGCCCGACACCCAGATCGCCACTTCGGAGGGATGGACGCCCAGGTGCTCCGCGAGCTTCTCGCGGCCGCCCAGCACGACCTCGCACTGCTGCAGGATGCGGGCGCACATTTCGGCCCAGCGGGGTTTTTGTTCCATGGGCAGACCCCGCGAGCAAATTCCATGCTAGAGCCGGCGAACCTCGCTCAGGTGGCGCTTCCAGTAGGGCGCTTCCAGGCGGTCGCTGCGCACCGCCTTCCCGGAGGACGGGGCGTGCACGAACATGCCGCGGCCGAGGTAGATGCCGACGTGGCCGAACTTCTTGCCTTCCTGGTTGAAGAAGAGCAGGTCGCCGCGGCGCAGGTCCTCGAGCCGCACCGCCTTGGAGAGCGAGCGCTGCTGGTCGGTGCTGCGCGGCAGCGAGACGCCGGCCTGGCGGTAGCCGTACTGCACCAGGCCGCTGCAGTCGAACCCGGCGGAGGGCGTTGCGCCGCCGAACCGGTAGGGCCGGCCGATCATCTTCGCCGCATGGCCCGCGGCGTGGTCGGCGAGCGCTTCGGTCACCTTGACCGGCGGCAGGCGCTTTGAAGCGGAAGCGGGGGGCTTGGACTGCGGGGTGTTGGCGCACCCGGCGACGAGAAGAAGAACCGCGAGGAAGGCGAGCGCCCTCAACGCCCCACTTTCCTGACGAACGGGCAGCGCTCGGCGAGGGGCTCGAGGCGCTTTTGCACGGTCACCCCGACGAGGTAGCGGCAATCGCGGGTCTTGAGGACGCCGGTGTCCGAGGACGAGACCAGCAGGCCGGTGCTCGTGACCCACATTCCGACCCAGGCGACGACCAGTAAGGCAACCACGATAGCGGCGAGCTTCATGGGAGTGCATCCTAGCCGGGCCCGGAGATTGCGGCAACCCACCCGTTCGTGAAACTGCCTGATTTCAAGAAACTTTTCGAATCCGCCGCAGGTCTCTACGTGGTCGTCGACCGGGACCTGCGCATCGTCGCCGCGAGCGACGCCTACCTGCGCGCCACGCGCACGGAGCGCGAGGCGATCGTGGGCCGGTCTCTTTTCGACGCGTTTCCCGAGAACCCGCGGGCGGAGGAGAGCGCGCACGCCATCGCCCGCGAGATGTACGGGCGAGTCTTCGCGGGAGAAGGCCGCCAGTCGCTGGGCCTCAAGCGCTACGACGTGCCGCTGCCCGTCGGCGGATTCGAGGAGCGCTACTGGGACGCCGTCACGACGCCGCTCCGCGGCACCGACGGGTCGGTGGAGTATGCGATCTCCACGCTCCATGACGTGACCGCCACCGAGGAGCGCTACCGCACGCTGTTCCAGTCGATCGACGCCGGGTTCTGCGTGATCGAGATGCTCTACGACGCCGAAGGCCGGCCGGCCGACTACCGCTTCCTCGAGGTGAACCCGGCCTTCGAGCGCCAGACCGGCCTGCGCGATGCCGCAGGCCGCACGGTGCGCGAGCTGTTTCCGCAGCACGAGAAGCGCTGGTTCGAGATCTACGGGCGCGTCGCGCGCACCCGCGAGCCGGTGCGCTTCGTGGAGCCGGCGGCGCTCATCCGCGGCTGGTACGAGGTCTATGCCTACCCCGTGGGCGCTCCCCACGAGAACCGGGTGGCCGTGCTCTTCAACGACATCACCGAGCGCGTGCGCGCGGAGGAGGCGCTGCGCGATGCCGGCCGGCGCAAGGACGAGTTCCTCGCCACGCTCGCCCACGAGCTGCGCAACCCGCTCGCGCCGATCCGCAACGGCCTCGCGATCGTGCGGCTGAAGGCGCCGGGGGACCCGGACCTGCGCATGGCACGCGAGATGATGGAGCGGCAGGTCGCGCACATGGTGCGCCTGGTCGACGACCTCCTCGACGTGAGCCGCATCACCTTCGGCAAGGTGGAGCTGCGCCGCGAGCCGCTCGACCTGCGCGCCGTGGCCGAGGAGGCGGTGGCGGCGGGCAAGGGGATGCTCGACGAGGCGGGCCACCGGCTCACCGTGCGGCTCGGCCCCGAGCCGCTCTGGGCCGACGGCGACCGCGTGCGCCTCGCGCAGGTGGCCGCCAACCTGCTCGGCAACGCGGCCCGCTACACGCGCCGCGGCGGGGAGATCCTGCTCTCGGTGGATCGCGCCGGCGAGCGCGCCAGCCTGTGCGTGCAGGACGACGGGATGGGCATCGCGCCGGAGATGCTCGAGAGCATCTTCGAGGCCTTCGCGCAGGGCGGCGCGCCCGGCGCAGGCGGCGGCATCGGCATCGGCCTCACGCTCTCGCGCAAGCTGGTCGAGCTGCACGGCGGCAGCATCGTCGCGGAAAGCGAGGGCGCCGGGCGCGGCAGCCGGTTCCTGGTGCATCTGCCGCTCGTCGAGCACGTTCCGGCTCCGGCGGAAGCGCCGCGCGCGCCGCAGGGCGCCGGGCGGCACCGCTTCCTCGTCGTCGACGACAACGCGGATGCGGCGCAGAGCCAGGCGCGGCTGCTGCGCATGCTGGGGCACGAGGCGGAGACGGCGAGCGACGGGGAAGACGCGCTGCGCAAGGCGGCGCGCTTCCAGCCGCAGGTCGTGCTGCTGGACATCGGCATGCCGGGGATGGACGGCTTCGAAGTGGCGCGGCGCCTGCGCGCCCTGCCGGAAGGGCGCGCCGCGACGCTGATCGCGCAGACCGGCTTCGGCCAGCCGGAGGACCGCCTGCGCAGCGCCGATGCCGGCTTCGACGCGCACCTCGCCAAGCCGGCCGATCTGGAGGCGATCCTCGCGATCGCCGCCCGCGGCCGCCTAGCCCGCTAGGACGTCGGCGTACTCCGGCGTCTTGTCGAACACGTGCCGGGCAAACGGGCACAGGGGCAGGATCTTCACCTTCTCGGCGCGCGCCCACTCCACCGCCGCCCGGACGAGCTTGCCGCTCGCGCCGGTGCCGCGCAGCGAGCCGTCGACCTCGGTATGGTCGATGATCACCATGGTCGCGGACGCGCTGTAGGTCATCTCGGCGAGGCGCTTGCCCCCGCCGGAGATGAAGAACGCGCCGCGATGGCCGGCGCGGTCGTGGTGGATGTCTCCGCTCAGGAGCCGCGTCCCCAGAACCCGCAGTAGCGGCGCACGGTGTAGGTCCGCCCGTTCGCGTAGTTCGGCATGTCCTTGTACCGGTCGAACTGGA
The DNA here is from genome assembly GCA_965233165.1 of uncultured bacterium. Taxonomy (GTDB): domain Bacteria; phylum Pseudomonadota; class Gammaproteobacteria; order Burkholderiales; family SG8-39; genus SCGC-AG-212-J23. The sequence continues at coordinate 8,851 of CBDDRX010000080.1, forward strand.
GCTCCGCCTCGGCGGGGTTCCAGCACTTCCCGGCGCGCGCCTGCTCCTTCACCGCCTCCGAGACATGCTCCTGGAGCGCGATCTGGTCCTCCACGTCCTTCTTGGTGCCGAGCCGGTCCCCGGGTGCGCCGGGGTGCGCGGGGATCATCCGGTCCCAGTCCATCGCGAGGATCTTCTTCAGGGATTCAATCGCCTCGCCGGGATAGAAGTCGATCATGCCCAGACCCGGAAACTGGCCGACCGGGATGAGATCGACGACGAAGAGCAGGCGTTCCTGCGGCAGCCGCATGACCAGCAGGTTGTCCGAATGGTTGCGGCCGACATACGAAAGCTCGAGCACTTTCCCGCCCAGGCGCAGGACCCGGCCGGAATCGCCCACCGTCTCGTCCGGAAGCGGCGTATTGGGCATCGGCGCTTGCTGCATACGCTCCTTCGTGCGCTCGTGCGCGACGACAGTCGCGCCGGCGTCCTTGAATGCCTGGCCGCCGGCGATGTGGTCGTAGTGGATGTGGCTGTAGATGAGGTACTTGATCGGCTTGTCGGTCACCGCGCGGATGGCCTTGACGTAGTCCTCGCCGCCGGTGGGCCGGCCGTAGGCGATGGGATCGGTGGCGATCACGCCGTCGGGCGTGACGACGAACATCGACTGGTGGCCGCCGTTGCGGAAGATGTAGACGCCGTCGGCGCCGTCGACCTTCCGGGTCTCGATTTGCGGCCGGGCGGTCTGCGCCCAGGCGGGCAGGGCAAGGGACAGCATCAGGCAGGTCAAGAGCGCGCGCATCGTGGACTCCTCCTTGCCGGTGCGAACAGCAGGACCGGCGCGCGCATTCCGCCGCAATCGGGGTCAGAGCCCGATTTTCTTCAGCGGCGGGGCTTGATCTTCGGCGGGAGGGTGTCGACCCATCCGGCGTAGAGGACCTCTTCGCTGTACCCGCGCTTCGCCTTCTTCAGCGAGCGCATGAACCGGAAGAGCCTGCCGAATCGGCGCAAGAGGAATGCCATGACGGATCCTAAGATGCGCCCGCTTGCTTACACGGCGATTACGCCAATCTGATCAAAAATGACTCTTGTAGCGTCGCCGTCGCGCTATGGCGCGCCGCGGATCAGCCACACGCGGCTTCCCTCGCCGGGCTGCAAGCTGCTGTTCACCACCGCGAGCGCCCCCGGTCCCGCCGCCAGCTTGCTCGCCAGCAGCCCTTGCCGGCTGCCGCTCGATCCGCCCGGGAGGGCTTCGCTGCCGGGAATCGCCGCCGGCGGGCTGAACGTCCGCCCTTCGTCCCGCGAGAGCGAGAAGCCCAGGCCTTCGGCGCGCCGGCCGGACATCCGCTCCCAGACGATCCCGACGTTGCCCTGCGGATCGACGGCGATCGAGGGAAATCCCGCGCCGCCTCCCGAAACCGCCCGCGGGGCGCTGAAGCTGCGCGCACCGTCCGTGGACCGGGCGTGCACGATGCGGTCGCCTTCGGCGTAGGCGAGGTGCAGCGTGCCGCGGCGGTCGGCGGCGAGCTTCGGGGCGTCCGAGAAAGCCGGGGTTTTCGCCGCGACGAGCGGCGCCTGGAAGCTCGCGCCGCCGTCGGTCGAGCGGGCGACGCGCACGTCGGCCGAGGGGTCCTCGCCATGCGTCCACGCGAGATAGAGGGCGCGGTCCGGCCCCAGCGCGAGCGAAGGCGCGCGCGCCGGGCGGGCCGGATCGCCGGCGAGGCGGCGCGCCGCCGAGAAGCTGCGCCCGGCGTCGCCGGACACCGCGAGGTACAGGCCGCCCTCGTAGTCCGTCCATGCCGCAAAGATCGCCCCGTCCGCGCCCGCCGCGAGGTCGAGGCTGCCGTTGTCCCAGGTGTCGCGGTCGATGCGTCCCTTGCCGTCCCCGCCGGTCGACTGCGAGAGGTTGAGCGGCGCGGAGAACGTGCGCCCGCCGTCGCGGGAGGCGGCGAAGAGGATGTCGCCGCCGTGCGAGCCGCCCGAGAAGATGATCTCCTGCCAGAGCACGTACACCTGCTGCGGGTCGTGCGGCGCGAACGCCACCCGAGGCAGCCACGAAAAGGTGCGGGGCGTCTGCGAAACGTTGCGCGCCTTGCCGTCGGCGCCGCGGAAGAACACGTCCTTCGCCGCCTGGTCGACCCAGACGACCGCCAGCTCGCCGCCACTGGAGATCGCGACCGAGGGATCGTCCACGTAGTCGTAGCGGGAGTCGTTCTGCTGCCAGGGGCCCTGGATGCCCTTGCCCTCGGCAATCCCGATGCTCTCGCGCCAGGTCGGCTCCGCCGAGAAGCCGGCGGCGGCGCCGAGGAGCAGAACGGCAAGCGCCGTTGCCCAGGCCATGCAGCCTCCGTGAAACTCGGATTGCTGCAGGAGGCGTGCCGGGTGCGCTATAAATCCGCCATGCAGGCATGGCTCAGCGTGCGCGAGGTCCTCGCGGGCAAGGCGCCGAAGGACACTCCGGTCACCGTGAAGGGCTGGGTGCGCACGCGCCGCGACTCCAAGGCGGGGTTCTCGTTCGTCAACGTCTCCGACGGCTCCTCGTTTCATCCCGTGCAGCTTGTCGTCCAGAAGGGCATTGCAAACTACGAAGGCGAGATCCTCCGCCTCACCGCGGGGTGCGCCGTGGAAGCCACGGGCATCATCGTTCCCTCGCCGGCCAAGGGGCAGCCGTTCGAGATGCAGGCGAGCGAAGTGCGGGTGGTGGGCTGGGTCGAGGACCCGGATACCTATCCGATCCAGCCCAAGGCGCACACCATGGAGTTCCTGCGCGAGGTGGCGCACCTGCGCCCGCGCACCAACGTGATCGCCGCCACCACGCGGGTGCGGCACACGGTGGCGCAGGCGATCCACCGCTTCTTCCATGAGCGCGGCTTCTTCTGGGTCAACACGCCGATCATCACCTCGTCCGACGCCGAAGGCGCGGGGGCGTTGTTCCGCGTCTCAACGCTGGATCTGCAAAATATTCCTAGAGTCGAGAATCGCGTTGATTTTTCACGTGACTTCTTCGGCAAGGAGGCCTTCCTGACGGTCTCGGGCCAGCTCAACGTCGAGGCCTACTGCCTGGCGATGACGAAGGTCTACACGTTCGGCCCGACGTTCCGGGCGGAGAACTCGAACACCAGCCGGCATCTCGCCGAGTTCTGGATGATCGAGCCGGAGATCGCCTTTGCCGATCTGTCTTCCAACGCCGACCTGGCCGAGGCGCTCCTGAAGCATATTTTCAGGAGCTTGCTGGAGGAACGCGCCGAGGACATGGCCTTCTTCGACGAGCGGATCGAGAAGGGCATCGTCGCCAAGCTCGAGGGCATCGTGAAGTCGGAGTTCGTGCGCATGGACTACGCCGAGGCGATCCGCGTGCTCGAGGGCGCGAAGGAGAAGTTCGAGTTCCCGGTGAAATGGGGCATCGACCTGCAGTCCGAGCACGAGCGCTACCTCACCGAGAAGCACGCGAAGAAGCCGGTCATCGTCATGAACTACCCGAAGGCGATCAAGGCGTTCTACATGCGCCAGAACGACGACGGGAAGACGGTCGCGGCGATGGACGTCCTCGCGCCGGGCATCGGCGAGATCATCGGCGGCAGCCAGCGCGAGGAGCGCCTCGACCGGCTCGACGCGCGCATGGACGAGATGGGCATCGACAAGGCGCACATGGGCTGGTACCGCGACCTGCGCCGCTACGGCAGCGTGCCGCATGCCGGCTTCGGCCTGGGCTTCGAGCGCACCATCGCCTACGTCACCGGCCTCGCCAACGTGCGCGACGTCATCCCCTTCCCGCGCACCCCCGGCAACGCGCGCTATTGACAGAGAATTTTTTTCGCCTGATACTAAACCACATGGTTAAGTATGCGGACGACGAGCTGGATGCCGTATTTGCCGCGCTGTCCGATCGCACCCGCCGCCGCATCCTCGAGACACTCAGTGAAGAAAATGGCGTGGGCGTGACCGAGCTGGCGGCGCCGCACGACATGTCGCTGCCGGGCTTCATGAAGCACCTGAAGGTGCTGGAAGACGCGGGCCTGGTAGCGCGCACCAAGGAAGGGCGCGTGGTGAGCTGCGGGCTCTCGGCGAAGCCGATGCAACCCGCCGCGTCCTGGCTGTCGAAGTACGAGAAGTTCTGGACCGGGCGGCTCGATGCGCTCGGCCGCTACCTGTACCAGCAAGAGGAGCTGCAGCAATGGAAAAAACAGTTGCAAGCACCCGCGAGTCGCCCTTCCTCTCGATCGAGCGCAGCTACCCGGTCGCCCCGGAAAAAGTCTGGCGCGCGTGGACCGACCCGGAGGCGCTGAAGCGCTGGTGGATGCCGCGCCCCGACCACCGGGTGTCGCTCGCCGAGCTCGACGTGCGCGTCGGCGGGCGCTTCCGCATCGTGTTCGGCGGCCCGGACGGGCAGGAGAACGAGGCCGCGGGCGAGTACCTCGAGGTGGAGCGGCACCGCAGGCTCGTCTTCACGTGGCACTGGCCGCGCTCGACGCCGGAGCGCGTTTCGCGCGTCACGATCACGTTCACGCCGCGCGGCGGGGGCACCCAGCTTGCGTTCCGCCACGACCGCTTCCATGACCAAGCGGCGGCGGACAACCACCAGCGCGGCTGGACGGCGGCGTTCGCCGGCCTCGACGCCTTCATGCAATCAACCTGAGGAGACACCATGTACGTAGACGGATTCCTGCTGCCCATCCCGAAGAAGAACCGCGACGCCTACCTGAAGATGGCCCGCCTCGCCGGCAAGGTGTGGAAGGACCACGGCGCGCTCGCCTATGTCGAGTCGGTCGCGGACGACGTGAAGCCCGGCAAGTGGACCTCGTTCCCGCAGGCGGTGAAGCTGAAGAAGGGCGAGTCGGTGTGGTTCTCGTACGCGGTGTACAAGAACCGCGCGCACCGCGACCGCGTGATGAAGAAGGTCATGTCGGACAAGCGCCTCGCCAGCATGATGGAGCCGAAGAACATGGCCTTCGACGGCAAGCGCATGATCTGGGGCGGCTTCAAGGTCGCGGTCGACCTGTGAAGGAGGACCTCGTGAAAAGACCCGAAGGCCCCGCGCCCGGGTTCCGCAAGTATCCCAAGCACCGGGTCGCGACCCGGCCGGCAGGGTCGCGCGTGCAGGTGAAGCTCCAGGGCGAGGTGATCGCCGATTCGACCGACGCGGTCGCGCTCGAGGAAACGCCCGAGGGCAAGGTCGTCGGGCCGGTCGTGTATTACTTCCCGCGCAAGGACGTGAAGATGGACCGCCTCGTGCGCACGGCGCACAGCACGCATTGCCCGTTCAAGGGCGACGCTTCGTACTACTCGCTCAAGGGCGGGCCGGAGAATGCGGTGTGGAGCTACGAGAGCCCTTACGACGATATGGCGGCCATCAAGGGCCACCTTGCGTTCTATCCCGACAAGGTCGAGGTGGCATTGGCATGAAGAAGACGTACTCCGGAAGCTGCCACTGCGGCCGCGTGCGCCACCTCTGAAACCGGTCTTCGTCTGCGCGCACGGCGCCGGCGGCCACAAGGACGACCGCAGCATGCTCGCCCTTGCGGCCGCGCTCGCGCCGCACCTGGAGGTGGTCCGCTTCAACTTCCCGTATCGGGAGAAGGGCTCGAACCGTCCGGACCCGATGCCCATCCTTCAACAGAAAATCCGGCAGGAAGCAGGAAAGGCGGAAGGCACTGTTTTCCTGGGAGGGCGCTCGATGGGCGGCCGGGCGGCCTCGATGCTCGCCGCGGAGGGCTTTCCCTGCGCCGGGCTGCTGCTCTTCGCGTATCCGCTCCATCCGGCGGGACAGGTGGAGAAGCTGCGCGCGGTACACCTCGCGCGGATCAAGGTGCCCGTGCTGTGCTTCAACGGCACGCGCGATCCTCTGTGCGACCGGATCCTGATGGAGAAGGCGACGGGCGCGCTGCCGAACTGGAAGCAGCACTGGCTCGCCGGCGCGAAGCATTCGTTCGGCGGCGAGGTCATGGAAGAAGTCGCACGGGCAATGGCCGCCTGGTTGCGGGACCGCAGATGACAGATGAAAGATTCGCCGCCGGCGGTGCGCGGGCCATGCGAGACTTGCCGGCCGCCAAGCGCCTGCTCGAAAACCGCTCTTGATTTCCATCTCGGGACTCGCCAAGACCTACGCCTCCGGGCTGCAGGCCCTCCACCCGATCGATCTGGAAATCCGCCGGGGCGAGATCTTCGCCCTGCTCGGGCCGAACGGCGCGGGCAAGACGACGCTGATCAGCATCGTCTGCGGGATCGTGCGGCCGAGCGCGGGGCGCGTGCTCGTGGACGGCCACGACATCGTGCGCGACTACCGCGTCACGCGCGCGAAGATCGGCCTCGTGCCGCAGGAGCTGCACACCGACATGTTCGAGACGGTGTGGGGCACGGTCACGTTCAGCCGCGGTCTCTTCGGCAGGGCGCCCGACCCGGCGCACCTCGAGAAGGTGCTGCGCTCGCTCTCGCTCTGGGAGAAGCGCCACGACAAGATCATGACGCTCTCCGGCGGGATGAAGCGGCGCGTGCTGATCGCCAAGGCGCTCGCGCACGAGCCGGAGGTGCTGTTCCTCGACGAGCCCACGGCGGGCGTCGACGTCGAGCTGCGCCGCGACATGTGGGCGCTGGTGCGCGAGCTGCGCGCGGGCGGCGTCACGGTGATCCTGACCACGCACTACATCGAGGAGGCCGAGGAGATGGCCGACCGGATCGGCGTGATCAGCAAGGGCAGCCTGATCCTGGTCGAGGAGAAGGCGGCGCTCATGAGGAAGCTCGGCAAGAAGCAGCTCAGCCTGCACCTGCTCGCGCCGCTCGCCGCAATCCCGGCGGCGCTCGAAGGCTGGAACCTCGCGCTCAAGGACGGCGGCAACGAGCTGGAGCTCACGTTCGATGCTTCGGCGGATTCGGAGGTCTTTTCCCTCCTGAAGGAGCTCCAGGCGCTCGGCATCGGCTTCCGCGACCTGCAGACGCGCCAGAGCTCCCTGGAAGACATCTTCGTTTCCCTGGTGCATCCATGAACCGCCACGGCGTCCTCGCGATCTACCGCTTCGAGATGAGCCGCTTCCGGCGCACGCTCTGGCAGAGCCTCGCCACGCCGGTCATCACCACCTCGCTCTACTTCGTGGTCTTCGGCGCGGCGATCGGCTCGCGCATGCAGGAGATCGACGGCGTGCCGTACGGCGCGTTCATCGTGCCGGGCCTGATCATGCTCGCGCTCTTCACCGAGAGCCTGAGCAACGCCTCCTTCGGCATCTACCTGCCGAAATTCACCGGCACGATCTACGAGGTGCTCTCGGCGCCGGTGTCGGCGCTCGAGATGGTCCTCGCCTATGTCGGCGCCGCGGCGACCAAGTCGATCCTGCTCGGCCTGGTGATCCTCGCCACCGCCAACCTGTTCGTACCGGTGAGCATCGCGCACCCGTTCTGGATGGCGGCCTTCCTGGTGCTGACCGCGGTGACGTTCTGCCTGCTCGGCTTCATCATCGGCGTCTGGGCGAACGGCTTCGAGCAGCTGCAGTTCGTGCCGATGCTGGTCATCACGCCGCTCACCTTCCTCGGCGGCGCGTTCTACTCGATCGACATGCTGCCGGCGGCGTGGCGCAGCGCGAGCCTGTTCAACCCGGTCGTGTACCTCGTCAGCGGCTTCCGCTGGAGCTTCTACGGCACCTCCGACCTGCCGGTCGGCGTGTCGCTCGCCGCGACGCTCGGCTTCTTCTTCGCCTGCCTGGGCGTCGTCGCCTGGATCTTCCGCACCGGCTACCGCCTCAAGAGCTAGTGGCGAAGGCGACGCGCAGGGAATGGATCGGCCTGGCGGTCATCGCGCTGCCGTGCCTGCTCTACTCGATGGACCTGACGGTGCTCAACCTCGCGCTGCCCGCGATGGCGGCCGACCTGCAGCCCAGCCCGGTCCAGCTCCTGTGGATTGTCGACATCTACGGCTTCTTCGTCGCCGGCGCGCTCCTCACCATGGGCACGCTCGGCGACCGCATCGGCCGGCGCCGGCTGCTGCTGATCGGCGCGGCGCTCTTCGGCGCCGCCTCGCTCGCCGCCGCCTTCGCGCCGAGCGCGGAGACGCTGATCGCGGCGCGCGCGCTGCTCGGCCTCGCCGGGGCGACCATCGCGCCCTCGACGCTCTCGCTCATCCGCAACATGTTCCAGGACCCGCAGCAGCGCACCTTCGCCATCGGCGTGTGGATCTCGAGCTACTCCGCCGGCGCGGCGATCGGCCCGCTCCTGGGCGGCGTGCTGCTCGAGTTCTTCTGGTGGGGCTCGGTGTTCCTGCTCGCGCTGCCGGTGATGGTGCTGCTCCTCGCCGTCGGCCCGGCGCTGCTGCCGGAGTATCGCGACCCGCACGCCGGGCGCATCGACCTGCCGAGCGTCGCGCTCGCGCTCTGCGCGGTGCTGTCCCTCATCTTCGGCCTGAAGGAGATGGCGCAGCACGGCGCCGCCGCCTATTCGCTGTCCTGCGTCGCGCTGGGCGCGGCCCTCGCCGTCGCGTTCGTGCGCAGGCAGCGCGGGCTGGCCGATCCGCTGGTCGACCTCGGCCTGTTCCGCGCGCCGGCGTTCAGCGTCTCCCTCGCCGTCTACATGCTGGGCACCTTCGTCTCGTTCGGCATCTTCATCTTCATGACCCAGTACCTGCAGCTCGTGCTCGGCCTCTCGCCGCTCGTCGCGGGGCTCTGGACGGTGCCCTTCGCGCTCGGCTTCGTCGCCGGGTCGCTGGTCGCGCCGCGCCTCGTGCGCCGCTGGCCGGCGCAGCACGTGATGGCCGGCGGCCTGCTGCTCGCCGCCGCGGGCTACCTGATGGTGACCCAGGTGCATCGCGTCGACGGCCCCGGGCTGCTCATGGCCGGCATGCTCGTGCAGTCGGTCGGCATGGCGCCGCTCTTCACGCTGACCAACGATCTCATCATCGGCTCGGCGCCGCCGGAGCGCGCCGGCGCGGCCTCCGGTATCTCCGAGACGGCCTCGGAGCTCGGCGGCGCGCTCGGCATCGCCCTCCTCGGCACCCTCGCGACGGCCGTCTACGGCGCGGCGCTCGCGCCGAATACCGTCCTGCAGGGGCTGCAGCTCACGGCCGCGCTCTCCGCCGCGATCGTCCTCGGCATGGCGGTCCTGGTCCTCGCGGCGCTGCGTCCGGCGCCGGCGTGAGAATCGGGCTCCGTCCCCGATCTTCAGGGGTGCAGGATTCCCCAGAAGGGGTCGAAGACGCGGTCGTCGAGCTCGAAGACCTCGCGCACGACCTTGTCGGGCGACATCTGCACGTAGAGCGTGCGGCTGAGCGGCGGCTTGCGCAGCGGATACTCCCAGGCTTCGCGCTGCTGGCGCGGATAGCGGTAGACGTCCGCCGGCGGGCCGAGGATGTCGAGCACGTCCTCGACCGTGCTTTCGTTGGGACGCAGCTTCGCGATGTGCTGGTCGGTCAGCCGCTGCTCGATGGAGACGAGCCTGCCGTCGGGCGCGATGCGCGCCGCGAAGCTCTGGCGGCCGTACGGCAGGCGGGGATACCAGTACAGCTTTTCGCCGCCCGGCGCTTCGCGCACGAGCGCCGGCGCACCCATCGTCGCCTCCACGTCCGCCAAGGTGGAAACGCCCGGCTTGAGGTCATGTCCCGAATAGCTCGCGCACGCCGCGAGCAAGAGAAAAACAGGGACAGACCACATTTTTCTCATCTGGGGTTTTGCGGCGGAGGGACGGAAGGCGGCGTGGATTTCGGGCCGTAGAGGTCCGGGCCGCGGCTGTCGCCGGTGCTCGCGCCCTGCTCGCGGCGCAGGCAGTCATCGCGCAGCGTGCCGGACAGCTCGTTGCAGCGCGCGATGCGGCGCTCGGGCGAGGGCGCGTTCTCCGGCACGCCGGCGCGCTCGCCGGGCAGGATCGTCCCGCCTTTGATCGCGCCATCGGGCGGGCGGCTGCCGTCGGGCGCGGTGCCCGGCGGCACGGAGCCGCGAGAGTCCGCCTGCGCGAGCGCGGATGCCGGAACGGCGAGGAAGAGGAGGAGGGCAAGGGTCCTGGCGGACATGGGTAGCCTTTACTCCGGCACGACGTCGCCGGCGTTGGTGATCAGGGCTCGCTGGCCGGCGCGCACTTCGGCGCGCTTGACGGTACGCACCTGGAGGCTGCCGTCGTCCATGCGCACGCGGACCAGGTAGCCCCCGGCATTCTGCCGCGCCTGCTTCGCCGCCGGCGGCCGCGAGCCGCCCGCCGAGGCGGAGTCCTCCGCCGGCGCCCTGGAGAGGGGGATCACGGACTCGACCGTCCCGTAGCCCGGCCCCTGCGCCCAGGCCGGCGCGAGGAACGCGAGTAAAGATACGGCGACAAGGGTCTTGCGCATGCAGGTCACCTCGGCCTTGAGACAGCCGGCGAAGTATCATCGTTCCCATGAATGCCGACGCGGTAAGCCTGACCAAGGCGCTGTTGCACTTCGACACCATCAACCCGCCCGGGCGCGAGCGCGATTGCGCGCGCTACGCCGGCGCGATGCTCCAGGAGCTGGGCTTTTTCGTCGCGTACTTCGACTACGAGGAAGGCCGCACCAGCGTGGTCGCGCGCGCCGGCGGCGACGCCGCGAAGCCGCCGCTCTGCCTCACGGGGCACATCGACGTGGTGCCGCTCGGCACGCGCCCCTGGAGCCGCGATCCGTTCAAGGGCGAGACCGACGGCGACAAGCTCTACGGCCGCGGCACCTCCGACATGAAGGCCGGGGTCGCGGGCATGCTCGTCGCCGCGCGCCACCTCGCGAAGAAGCTGCCCGGCACCCCGGGCATCGTCATCGTCCTGACCGCCGGCGAGGAGGGCGGCTGCATCGGCTCGAAGCACCTCGCGCGCTCGCAGCTCCTCGGCAAGGCGGGCGCGATGGTGGTCGGCGAGCCGACCTCCAACTATCCGCTGGTCGGCCACAAGGGCTCGCTCAAGTTCCACGCGAAGTTCCGCGGCGTCTCGGCGCACGGCTCGATGCCGGAGCTCGGCGTGAACGCGGTCTACAAGGCCGCCAACGCGGTGTCGCGCCTGGAGTTCTTCGACTTCCACGCCCCGGAGCACCCGATCATGGGCGCGCCGACGCTCAACGTCGGCACGATCGAGGGCGGCAGCGGCGTGAACCTCGTGCCCGATTCGGCGCGCATCGGCGTGGACATCCGCACCGTCCCGGGCGTCGACCACCCGCACTTGATTTCAAGATTGAAAAAACTTCTGGGGGATGCGGAGCTCGACGTGTTCTCCGACCTGCCGCCGGTGTGGACCGCGCCCGAGACGGAGTGGGTGCAGCGCGTGTTCGAGATCGCGAAGCCCTTCGTCGGCGAGGCGCCGCAGGCGCGCACCGCGCCGTACATGACCGATGCGGCGAACCTCCTCACCGCCTACCGCGGCGCGCCCACCGTGGTGCTCGGCCCGGGCGAGGCGGCGCAGGCGCACCAGACCGACGAGCACGCGAGCATGGAGCGCATCCGCCAGTCGGTGGAGATCTACGAGAGGATCATCCGCGACTGGTGCGGCCTCTAGGCGCCACCACTATTTGGTGAAACGGTCAAGGTTGCGGCGAGGCAGGAAGCCGGTCGGCCCCGCCTCTTGACCGGCTGGTCAACAAGGCGAACCTGCCGCCCCGAAGGCGTTGACACCCGCAGCGCAGCGCCCCTACGCTGAACTCCGAGAGTCACCTCGATGCCGCCCTCCCACGAAGCACCGCCCCGGACGCTCGACCGTCCCCTCGAGATCGCCCCCGGCGACTGGTCGGGACAGGAGTTCTACCGCGTGACGACCGGGCTGGTGATCCCGCGGCCGATCGGCTGGATCTCGACGGTGTCGGCGAGCGGGCGTCGCAACCTCGCGCCTTACTCCTACTTCAATCTCATGGGCAGCGCGCCGTGCTACGTGGCGTTCGCCTCCGACACCGTGAAGGACACGGTCGCGAACCTGCGCGAGGTGCCGCAGTTCGTGGCGAACATCGTGACGATGCACCTCCTGGAGAAAATGCACTTCACCTCGGCGTTCTTCCCCCCGGGGGAGGACGAGTTCGAGTGGGCCGAGCTCACGGCGGCGGCGGCGGCAAAAGTGAAGCCGCCGCGCGTCAAGGAGGCGAGGGCGCACCTGGAGTGCGAGCTGGCGCACATCCACACGGACGGCGACACCCACATCGTGCTCGGCAAGCTCGTGCACGTGCACGTCGATCCTTCGGTGTGGAAGGACGGGCGCATCGATCCGCGCCTGCTCGACCCGGCGTGCCGCCTGCAGGGCTCGGGCTACGCCTCGCTCGGCGACCTCTACAGCATTCCGAAGGCGGAGTGGACCGAAATCGAAGGCTCCCCACGCGGCACGCAGCGGATGCGCCGCGCCATCAAGAAAGGCTGAGTTCCATGAAAGCGCTGGCAAGAATCGCCCTCGCGGCGGCAGTCCTCGGGTTCGCCGTGCACGCAGCGGCGCAGCAGTATCCCTCGAAGCCGATCCGGATCGTCGCGCCTTATCCGCCCGGCGGCGCGGCGGACGTCACCTCGCGCATCATCGGCAAGCGCCTTTCGGAGGAGCTCGGGCAGCCGGTCCTCGTCGAGAACAGGCCGGGCGCGGGCGGCGGCGTCGGCACGCAGTACGTGGCGCGCTCGGCGCCCGACGGATACACGCTGCTCCTTTCCAACCCCGGGCCGGCGAGCGTGAACCCCGTCCTCTTCAAGGACGTCGGCTACCACCCGGAGAACGATTTCCAGCCGATCGGGACGGTGATCACCGCGCCGCTGTTCGTCGTCGTGCCCGCCGCCTCGCCGGTTCGCAACATCCGCGATCTGGTCGAGCTCGGCCGGTCCGGCCACGGCAACCTGAACTTCGGCTCGTCCGGGATCGGCGCCCTCTCGCACCTCGGAGGCGAGCTCTTCAACATCGCCGCAGGGATGAAGTACCAGCACGTCCCCTACAAGGGCGCCTCGCCGCTGAGCCTGGCGCTCCTGAGCGGCGAAGTCCAGTGGTCCTTCCTGCCGGGCCCCGACGCGTTTCCCCAGATCCGCGCGGGCAAGCTGCGCCCGGTCGCCGTCGCCGGCGCGACGCGCACGCCGCTCTCGCCGGAGACGCCCACGCTCAAGGAGTCCGGGATGCCCGATTTCGGCGTGACCCTCTGGTACGGTCTCCTGGCGCCGGCCAAGACCCCGCGCCCGGTGGTGGACGCCTTGAACCGCACGCTCGTGAAGATCATGGCCGAGCCCGAGATGAAGGCGAAGTTCCTCGAGCTGAGCGCCGAGTCGAGCGTCAGCAGCCCCGAGGCGCTCGCCGGGATCATCAAGGCCGAGCTCGCGCAGTACGCCAGGGCCGTGAAGGCTTCCGGCGCGAAAGTGGACTGAATTTCAATGACAAATAGAGGAGGCGTCATGAGTCGTCTGAACTTTGCCTTGTGCGCGGCGCTTGCCGCCTGGACCTGCGTCGCGGGCGCGCAAGGCTATCCGTCGAAGCCGATCCGCTGGATCATTCCGTACACGGCCGGCGGGCTCACGGACACTTCCACGCGGCTCGTGACGAACAAGATCTCGGCCTCGATCGGGCAGCCGATCGTGATCGACAACCGGCCGGGCGCGAACGCGATCATCGGCGCGGACCTCGCGGCGAAGGCCTCCCCCGACGGCTACACGGTCGTCACGGTCATCGCGGCGCACGCGGCGAACGACACGCTGTACGCGGGCAAGCTTCCGTTCGACACGGTGAGGAGCTTCGAGCCGGTGTCCGTGATCGGGATCGCGCCGCTCATGGTGGCGGTGGCGAACAACCTGCCGGTGAAGGACATGAAGGAGCTGATCGCGCACGCCAAGGCGAATCCCGGCAGGCTTTCGTTCGCCTCGACGGGCGTCGGCTCGGCCGCCCACCTCACCACGGAGCTGCTGAAGCAGACCACCGGCATCGACATGGTGCACGTGCCCTACAAGGGCGGCGCGCAGGCGGTGACCGCGCTCATGAGCGGGGACATCCAGCTGCTCGTCGACGCGCCGAGCACGCTCATGCCGCACGTGCGCAACGGCAAGGTGAAGGCGCTCGCCGCGTTCTGGCCGCGGCGCATCAGCGGCGTCCCGGAGGTCCCCACCATCGTCGAGTCGGGCGGCCCGGCGCTGGAGGCGACGACCTGGCTGATGGTCCTCGCCCCGGCCGGCAGCCCAAAGGACATCGTCGCGAAGCTTTCGCAGGAGACGGCGAAGGCGCTGGCCGATCCGGGCGTGAAGGAGCGCCTGAACGCGGTGGGCATCGAGACGGTCGGCGGCACGCCCGAGCAGGCGGCCAGGTTCCTGGGCGACGAGATCGCCAAGTGGGCGAAGGTGATCCGCGACGCCAACGTCAAGCTCGAGCAGCAATAGAGCAGGACCGTCCGACCCGGATGGACGCCGGCGTCGAGCTCTGCGGGCCGCACCCGGCGGTGCTTTTTCCGGGAAGGCGGCCCGCGCGACGCTCGCCCCCGGCCGGTTGCAGGTACCATAGCGCCCCTCAAAACCGAGGAACCCGTCATGAAGAGAAAATACGGCGCTGCGCTGAAGCGCGAGACCCTGGCCGAGCAGATGATGCGCGAGGCGGCGCAGAAGAAGAAGACCGGCCGGTACAACTTCGGCACCAAGACCAAGAAGGGCTCGGCGACGCGCGGCAAGCGCCGCGGCCTCGCCTTCAAGGCGGGCTACCAGCGGTAGGTTCGCGAGGACACGCCCGTAGGGGCGCGGCGACAGTACGATCCCTGAAACGGCGCTAGGAAAGCGCCGCTCCAGCCTCTAACCTCCGGTCAAACACACTCAGTGGAGGCGGCCCTGGACGCTCATCGTGTCTCAACCCTGCTGGCCCTCGTGCCGGACCGCATCGCGCGCCAGCAGACCGGCGTGCCGTTCAACCCGCAGCCGTCCAGCACCCGGCCTCCGGACCCCCTTGCGCACATCGGCCGCTACCTGAGCTGGCTCACGCCGCTCGTCTCGCTCACCATCGACGACCAGCGCATCCTCGGCCTCGTCAACGCGGCCGGCCGGCCGGTGCACGCAGGCGACCTCGAGGACGGCATGGGCGACGACCCCGAAGACGTTGCGCCGGCGGAGCGGGTGGAGCACGTCATCGCCTAGCGACCGCGCGCGCGGCGACCCGCGCGAAGAAAAGCTCCGGCGCATGAAGCGCCTGGCGACCGGGCTCCTCGTCCTGGTCGCCGCCGTGTATGTCGGCGCGACGCTCCTCGAGCCGCGCCAGCCCTGGCTGTGGTACGTCGCCCGCACCTGCGAGGCGGCGATGATCGGCGCGATCGCCGACTGGTTCGCGGTGGTCGCCCTGTTCCGCCATCCGCTCGGCCTGCGCTTCATCCCGCACACCGCGATCCTGCCGCGCAACCGGGGCCGGATCGCCGCCGGGCTCTCCGAGTTCATCCAGCAGAACTTCCTCTCCACGCCCGCGGTGGTGGCGCGCATCGCCGCCTTCCAGCCCGCGCGCACGCTCTCCGGATGGCTGCTCAGGTCGCAGAACGCCGAGGCGCTCGCCGGGCACGCGTCGCGCGCGCTCGCCTACGGCCTGGACGCCCTGGACGACGAGCGCATCGCGGCCTTCCTGCGCAAGAACTTCTCCGAGCTCCTGCAGCGCAGCGACCTCGCCGCCGCCGCGGCGCAGGTCCTGGACGTCCTCACCGAGGGCCAGCGCCACCACGCGCTGCTCGACGGGGCGCTCGCGTCGCTCGACGACCTCCTGCAGAAGGAGGAGACGCGCCGCGCCATCGCGCAGGAGGTGGCGCGCAACGCGCCATCGGTCCTGAAGAGCCTCAACGACCTGCTCGGCCTGAAGCTCGACGAGCGCGCGGCGGTGCGCATCGTCGGGGCGGTGCTGAACAAGGTCTCCGAGGTGCGCCACGACCGGGAGCACGAGCTGCGCCGGCGCTTCGACCTCTTCGTCGCCGGGTTCGTCGCGCGGCTGCGTTCCGACCCGGCGACCCGCGCGCGCGTGGCGCGCCTGCGCGACGAGCTGCTGGACAGCCCGGCGGTCGTCGCCTACGTGGGGGGCCTGTGGGGCGAGCTGCGCGCCTGGCTGGCGGCCGACCTCGCGCGCCGGCCCTCGGCGGTGCACGGCCGGCTCGCCGGCATGGCGCGCGGCCTGGGCGAGCGGCTCGCGGCCGATGCCGCCGTGCGCCAGTGGATCGACGAGCAGGTCCTCGCCGCCGCGCCCGCGCTCGTGGAGGAGCACCGGGCGAAGTTCGGCCGGTTCGTCGAGGACCAGATCAACGCGTGGCAGGAGGAGAAGCTGGTCGCCGAGCTCGAGCGCCACATCGGGCCCGACCTGCAGTACATCCGCATCACCGGCACCGTCGTGGGCGGCCTCGCGGGCCTCGCGATCGCCGCCCTGACGGCATGGCTCAGAGCTTCCGGATGAATCCGTCGCTCGTCAGCTCGACGCGCTGGCCGACCGTGATGTCGCGGTCCATGTAGTCGACGTACTGCATCGTCCCGTCGGCCATGCGGATCGCCAGCCGCGAGGCGCCGGGCGCGCCGGCGCCGGCGGACGCGGTGCCGATCTGCGGCACGGCGGCGATGGAATCCACCACGCCGGTGCCCGGGCGCAGCACCGCCGCCGGGACCACGACGACCGCGCGGGCGGTCGGGCTCGCCGCGGTGCTCGAGACGACCGGCACGCCGGCGGGCGAGGTGACCACCCCGCTGGACGAGGCGACCGGCGCCACCGCGCGGGGCTCCTCGGGGGCTGCGCAGCCGGCAAGGACGGCCACGGCCGCCAGGGGAATGCAAAGTGCGAGCGTTCTCATCGAAACCTCCTGAAAGAAATGCAATCGAGAAGAGAAGTGCACAAGGTGGTAGCAAGCGGCGTTCCGCGGCAGGTACACTGCCGGTCCAACAAGAGGGAGCACTTCATGAAAAAATTCCAGCGGTTCCTCGCCACGTTCCTCATCGCCTGCGTCGCCGGCGCGAGCCTGCCGCTCGACGCCCGGGCGGGCATGATCGCCACCCCCGCCGATGCCCAGCAGCGCATCGCCGCCTTCGTCGACCGGCAGGACGTGCAGGCGCGGCTCGAGGCGTACGGGGTGAGCCGCGCCGAGGTCCAGGCGCGGGTCGCGTCGCTGACCGACGAAGAAGCGGCGCTCGTCGCGGCGCGGATCGACGAGCTGCCGGCCGGCGGCGTGGTCGGCCTGATCGTGACCGTGTTCCTGGTGCTCCTGATCACGGACATCCTCGGCCTGACGAAGGTGTTTCCGTTCACCAAGCCGATCTGCGACCGCGGCAAGTGCTGAGGGCGCTCGCCCTCCTCCTGCTCGCGCCGTGGGCCGCGCTCGCGGCCGAGCCGGGCTACGCGAGCCGCGACCTGGAGCTGCGCGCCGAGCCGGTATCCGGCGCGCCGGTCACGGGTAAGGTGGAGAAGGGCGGCAAGTTCGAGATCCTGGGCGAGCGCAAGGCCTGGTCGCAGGTGAAGTCGGGCAGCCTGGCCGGCTGGACGCTCTCCTTCTACGTCATGAAGGGCGAGCCGGCCCCCGAGGTGCACGTCGGCCGGCGGCTCTCCGGCCTGTTCTCCCTCGGCACGGAGCGCCGCGCCGAGACCACGGCGACCATCGGCATCCGCGGCCTGGACGAGGAGCAGCTCATGGCCGCGCAGTACAACGAGCAGGAGCTGCAGCGCCTCGAGGCGCAGCGCCTGCCGCGCTCGGAGGGCGAAACCTTCGCGCAGCGCGGCCAGCTCGTCCCGCAGAAAGTCGACTACCTGGCCCCGCCCTCGCAATGAGGAAGCTTCTCTTCGCGCTGCTCCTCGCGCCGGGTCTCGCCGGGGCGCAGCTGCCGGGCCTCTTCGGCGACGTGCTGCGCAACCTCCAGAAGCCGGCCGCGCCGGCACAGCAGCAGGCGGCGCCCACGCCGGGCTTCTTCTCCGAGACCTCGGAGCAGGAGGAGATCCAGATCGGCCGCCAGCTCGCCGGCAACCTGCTCGGCGCCGCGCCGCGCGTGAAGGTCGAGCGGCTGCAGCTCTACGTCAACCGCGTCGGGCGCTGGGTCGCCGCGCAGGGCGAGCGGCCCGACCTGCAGTGGACCTTCGGCGTGCTCGAGAGCGCGGACCTGAACGCCTTCGCGCTGCCCGGCGGCTACGTCTTCGTCACCAAGGGCCTGTTCGATCTGCTCGGCGACGAGGCCGAGCTTGCCGGCGTGCTCGGCCACGAGATCGCGCACGTCATGCTGCAGCACCACCTGAAGGTGCTGAAGAAGAGCCAGGCGATCGAGATGGTGGGCGGGATCGTCGGCAGCCAGGTCGCGCAGCGCGACAGCTTCGGCGCGCGCCAGGCGCTGCTCGGCAAGGGCGCCGAGGCGCTCACGCGCGGCCTGGACAAGAGCGCCGAGTTCGAGGCCGACCAGGTCGGCATCGTGCTCGCCACGCGCGCCGGCTACGTTCCCTATGGACTGCCGGCGGTGCTGCGCAAGATGGCGAGCCGCAACCCGCGCGAAGCGAGCCTCGCGCTGCTCTTCAAGACGCATCCCCTTCCGCAGGAGCGCCTGGAAAAGCTGGGCGACGCGATGGGCGCCTCGTTCGACCGCTTCGACGCGGCGAAGGCCCTGCCCGAACGGCTCAAGCGGCTCGACTGAGCCGCTTAACACGCGCGCCCCAGACTGCCCGCAGGGCGAAGTGGCAGAGGGGATTACATGCTACGGTCTGCAACGCCGTGTACGTTGGTTCGAATCCAACCTTCGCCTCCAGAATCCCTCCCCGAATTGACCAAGGCCAGCCCGCCCGAGCGCATTTCCCCCTCTACGGCCGTGTAAGAATGTCTTGACGCGGCCAAGCTCGTCCCGCACCATCCAACGCGAAAACGTGGGTAGGACGGGGGGTAAGGGTGGCTCGCGGTATAGAGCGGTTTTCCGACAAAGCTGTCCAGGCGAAGAAGAAGCCGGGCTATCACTGCGACGGCGGCGGCCTGTATCTGCAGGTGAGTCCTGCCCTCACGAAAAGCTGGATCTTCCGCTACACGCGCGCTGGCAAGACGCGCGAGATGGGCCTCGGATCCCTCAACGCGGTAACCCTCGAGAAGGCGCGCAGGAAAGCGCGCATGTATCGCGAGCTGCTCGCCGACGGTAAGGATCCTCTCGAGTACCGCGACCTCGAAAAGGCTGCGGCCGCGCTCGAAGGCAAAAGCGCCGTCACCTTCTCGAAGTACTCGGCCGACTACATCCAGGCGCACCGTCACAGTTGGGAAAATCCGAAGACGGCGGTGCAGTGGAGCAAGTCTCTCGAGACCTACGCCCAGCCGGTGCTCGGGCAGATGGTGCTGAAGGACATCGACACCCCGCACGTAATCCGGGTGTTGAAGCCGATCTGGAACAAGAAGCGCGAGACCGCGGAGCGCGTTCGCCGCCGGATCGAGAATATCTTGGACGCGGCGAAGGTCGAGGGCTACCGGACCGGCGACAACCCGGCTCGTTGGCGCGGGCACCTTGAGCACTTACTCGCGGGTGAACGGGCCGAGGCTGATTCGTTCGCCGCGCTGCCTTGGAAGGATGTCGCCGAGTTCATGCAGAAGCTGCGCGCGATTGAAGACATCTCGGCGCGCGCGCTGGAGCTCACGGCCCTGACGGCCGTTCGTACGCACGTCACGCTCGGCGCCGTGCCGGCCGAGTTCGACCTCGATGCTGCCCTCTGGATCATCCCGAAGGAGCGGATGAAGGGGAGGAAGGGCAAGCGGCGCGAGCACCGCGTACCGCTATCGCCGCGCGCTGTTCAGATCGTCCGCGAGCGGTTGAAAGGGATGATCCACGAAAACCCATACCTTTTTCCTGGCAGCCGGGACGGTAAGCCGCTCAGCAACATGGCGATGCTGCAGCTGCTCCGCAGGATGAAGCGCACCGACACCACAGTCCATGGCTTCCGGTCCACCTTCCGCGATTGGGCGGCCGAACGTGCTTCGTACCCGCGAGAGGTCTGCGAGATGGCGCTCGCGCATGCGATCAGCGACAAAGTCGAAGCCGCCTACCGCCGCGGCGATCTCTTCGAGAAGCGAAAGCGCCTGATGCTCGAATGGGCCAGATACTGCGAGGCGCCGAAGGCGAGCGCGGAGGTAGTTTCAATCAAATCGCCGGCAACGGCGGCGGCGTAACCCCATCGCCGCCAGTGCTCTGGCTATTCACTAGTTCTCGCGCCTCCTGATGCGACTCCGAACGATCTTGTCGCCATGGCGACGCTGCGCGCCGGGAGTACCGTGGTAGGGCTGTCGTGTTCTCACCGTAGGCAGCCGCCACCTCAGGGAGGTGCAGAACTGCCGTAGGCCGGCCGAGGAGGTCAGTGCGGCCTCCTAACCGCTCTATAGAAAAAAGGAACGGTGGATCTTATTACCCACATTCCTACCCACATGAAGCGGAGACCCTTGGCTTTAAAAAGGAGAAGCCGTCATGGGGGTTTCCCCTATCCGAGGCTCAGGAATCCCCCAATGTTGGCCTGCGGCGACGGTTGCTAGCCTGTGTCCCATGGATTTCGCCCTCCCGGGTCGTTCTTCACAGGCTTGGCCCTTGTTGGACGGGGCCCGCCGGCGCCAGGATGGGCTCACCTTTATTGAGCTGGCGATCGTCGTTGCGGTTATCGGGGTTCTCTCGGCCGCAGCCCTACCCGCGTACTCGGCTTACATCGACAAGGTTCGCGTCGGCATCGCCATCAGCGAGATCAGCGAAACAAGCCGCAAAATCAAGCTCTATGTGCAGGAGAACGGCAGTTTGCCGGCAAGTCTGGCCGACGTCGGCGCCGACGGCCGCCTTGACCCTTGGGGCAGGCCCTACGTCTACGTCAACCTGCACGTGGAGGGAATCGGCAAGGCGCGCAAGAACAAGAACCTAGTCCCGCTCAATTCAGACTTCGATTTCTACAGCCCGGGCAAGGACGGCGACACCAAGGCGCCGCTCGTCGCCAAGGTAAGCCGCGACGACGTGCTGCGTGCGAGCGATGGCCTGTTCGTCGGTCTCGCTTCCACCTTCGATCCATGAGCCGCACCGCCTTCGACCTGCGCGTGACGCGTCGGATGGTGGCATTGTTCGTCGCCTGCGCGCTTCTGCCGGTGGCTGCGACGCTCGCGGTGTCCTACTGGCGCATGCACGATTCCCTCGCGGCACAGCGGTCGGGCATGCTGGCGGAAACCGCTGCAGGTTATTCCACCGCCCTGATCGATCGCCTCGGCGTCGCCGAGCAGCTTTCGCGCAGCCTCCTTCCCGATGCGGCCGGAAGGCCGGACGACGGCGTGCTCGCCCCCCATTTTCGCAGCGCGGTGCTATTCGAGCACGCCAGCGCGCGCGTGCTCTTCGGCACTCCTGCGGTCGTTCCGCCGCGCAGCGATGTCGAGGATGTGATCGGGCGCCTCGGCCGCGATGCGGCTGGACTGGTGCTGACCCATCCAACCGAACGCGCCGCCAACGTATGGCTCGTGCGCAAGGTTGCCGGCCGCACGGCGCGCCTGCTCGCCGTGGAGCTTGAGCCGCACTATCTCTGGGGTCCCGACGACACGTTGGGCTACCGCACGGAAGCGTGCGTACTCGGCCCCGGGGCCGTGGCGCTCAACTGCGTGCCGCGCCTCGCCGCGGCGGGCCGGGCAGCGATCCGGTCCCGCGCCGCCGGGGAGCCGATGTGGCAGCTGGCTTGGGAAGCCGACGGGACCCGGTACCTAGGCGGCTACCGCGAGGTGTTCCTTCGCGGCATGTTCGGCGCGGAGTCATGGTCCGTGATCGTCAGCCAGCCCGAGGAACACGCATTAGGGCCCGTTCGCGCGCTAGCGCAGGTGGTCGTTCCGGTGGTGGCGCTAGGACTGCTGCTTGCCGCCCTGCTCGGGCTCGTGCAGGTGCGCCGCACGCTGGGACCGCTGAAGCAGCTTACTGACGCAACCGCCCGCGTATCACGAAACGACTTCGAGGCGCGGGTTCCGGTCGTCCGGGACGACGAGTTCGGCGCCCTGGCAATGGCGTTCAACAACATGTCCGCGCGCCTCGGCCGCCAGTTCCAGGCGATGCGCGCGCATGCTGAGATCGACGCCGTAGTGCTCTCGAGCGTGGACCTCACGCGCGTGGCCGGGATCGCACTCGAGCGCATGGCTGAGCTGGTGCCTGCCGAGCGACATCTTCTGGCGCTCGGGGACACATCGGTCTTCCATCTGCATTCACGCAACCCCTCGGACGGCCTGCAAGGCCAAGTGATTCCCGTGAGCGATGAGGACGCAACCCGACTCCTAGCCGCGCACGACGGCCTGCGCACCGAAGGTGCTGCAGAGAAGCTCGACGCCTTCGCCTGCATTCCCTCGCGCGCAGTCTTCGCGATGCCGATCCGCATGGGTTCGAAGCTTGCGGGCGCCCTCGTGCTCGGGCTCGACAAGGATCAGGCGCCGGATGCCGAGGGCGTACGCTTGCTGCGGGATCTAAGCGACCGCGTGGCCGTGGCACTGAGTACGGCACAGCGCGACCGGGAGCTCCACCGGCGCGCGCATTACGACGCCCTGACCCAGCTACCCAACCGCCTGCTCGGCGCCGAGGAGCTTGGGCGCGCGGTCGCCGCTGCAGCGCGCGAGGAGCGCGAGCTGGCCGTGATGTTCGTGGATCTCGACGGCTTCTCGGCAGTGAACGATAGCCTTGGCCATACGGCAGGCGATGAGCTGCTGCGCCAAGCGGCCGTGCGCCTGCGGGGCTGCCTGCGCGAGTCAGATCTCGTGGCGCGCTTCGGCGGCGATGAATTCGCCGTCGTGCTGCCCAGAGTGCGCGAGGCAGCGGATGCGGCAGTGGTGGCTAGGCACGCCATCGAGGCCATAGGCGCCCCGTTCGATATCGATGGCCGTTCCGCCTTCGTCTCGGCCAGCGTTGGCATCGCCGTGTATCCGCACGACGGTACGAGTGGAGAGGCGCTCTTGCAGCATGCCGACCTCGCGATGTACCAGGCGAAGCAGAGCGGACGCGGCCAGGTCGTCTTCTTCAAGTCTTCCATGAACGCCGAGGCCAAGCGTCGCGTCGACCTCGAGCGCGATCTGCGTAACGCCCTCGCGCGCGGCGAGTTCGAGCTCCACTACCAACCCCAGGTCGACATCCGCACGCGGCGCGTGATCGGCGCCGAGGCGCTCTTGCGCTGGCGCCATGCCGAGCGCGGCCTGGTCCCGCCGCTCCAGTTCATCCCCTTCGCCGAGTCGAGCGGCCTGATCGAGGAGATCGGCCGCTGGGTCCTCAAGGCCGCGTGCGAGCAGTTTGTCGCCTGGCGCGCCCAAGGACTGGCCCTCGACCATGTCTCCGCGAACGTCTCGGCGTACCAGTTGCGCAAGCCTGGATTTGCCGAGAGCGTCGGCCAGGCATTGGAGCTCGCTGGCATGCCCGCCAGTGCGCTGCGCCTCGAAGTCACGGAGAGCGCGGTACTGGACCAACAGGGCGCCACAGAAGCGAACCTCGCCGCGCTGCACGTTCTCGGCACGCCGCTCGAGCTCGATGACTTCGGCACGGGCTATTCTTCCCTCGCCTACCTGCAGCGGCTGCCGGTCGCCACCGTCAAGCTGGACCGCGCGTTCTTGAAAACCATAGAGTCAAACCCGAGCTCGCGCGCCATCGTGCGCGCTGCAGTGGACATGGTCCATGCACTGGGCAAGACCGTGGTCGCAGAAGGCGTCGAGCAAGCCGGCCAAGTGGATTTGTTGGCGCACATGAGGTGCGACTACATGCAGGGGTACTACGTGAGCAAGCCGCTTCCGGTGGCGGACTTCTCCGGCTTTATGCAGCGGCACTCTTCAGTCGCCATTTCCAGCGCTTGAAGCCGGCGCACGCGGCCTGTCACATCAACGGCTTGGACTTAGTCGTGGAACCTTCGCCTCTAGCCTCTCCCCTTTATTGACGTGCAAGTCGCGCGCTTCCAGTTGAGCCACTGCGACCATGGCCTCCATGGCGGTTCGCAGGTACTCCAGCTTCTCGGCCGTGGAAAGCGCGACGAACTGCTCTTCCGACAAGTAGCGGAAGTTCAACCAGGCGTGTGCATGCGGCGGTCGAGCACTCATGGCGCACGAAGTATGGGCGCGCGGACGCGGCAGTCCAGCGCCGGGCTGCAAAGGAGTGTCAGCGCGCCACTGCTGCCGGAGGCAACTTTCGCCCCCATTCCCCTTCGTCAAATAGCGTCAGAGACACGCGCTTGCAACACGCGCGCGCTAGATTGGCGCACATGACAAAAACAACGCCTTTCCGCATGATCTCGGACGCCGAATACCAGGCGCTCCCCCGCCTGGATAAGGTGCGTTACCTGAAGAGCGCCATCGAGGCTCACAAGATACTGACCGGGCAGATCGCCGAGGGCCTGGTGGAGGTGCGCCTGGAGAGCCAGCCGGACCACCAGAGCGGGCTTCAGTAGGAGGTTCCTCCTGCCTTGCGTAGTGCTCCGCCATCATTGCGCACCCTGGGCGACCTGCTAGCCTGTCCTCCATGAACAAACTCCTAGCTGTATCGGCGGCCGTCCTGGCCGGCCTGGCGGCAAGCCAGGCTTGGGCCCAGGTCTCTGTCCAGGGCACGTCGTGGGGCAGCTTCGCGAACCTCTCCAGCTGCGACTACAGCGGCAGCGACCGGGATTGCCGGATCGTGAGCACGGCGGCGAACGGCGCCAATACGCAGGTCCAGTGGGGCAGCACCTCGTCATCCACCGACTTCCGTACGCCGAGCACCCTCACGGCGCGCGACCTGAGCATCAGCACCATCACCAATTCGACCGGCGTGACGCTCGGGCAGCTCGACTGGTACAACAGCGCGACGCTCCGCCTGGACAGCTCGCTCGACTCGTTCGCGGTCCGCTGGACCCTGGGCCTGCACTTCAGCGCGCCGACCGGATCGGATGTGAATGGAAGCGAGCTTTTCTCGCTCACCATCCGCAACCCGATCAACCCGACCGGCGATTCGATCTATGGCCTGGCGTTCGCCGACCTGACCAACCTCGGCAACTCGTTCAGCCTGAACGGCGTGACGGTCAGCAACCTTCGCTACCGCGTGCTGGATGGCTCCGGCGCGGGCACCTCCACGTTTGCCAGCAACACCTGGTACAACCCCGAGTACAACCACGCTTCGCTGCAGATCCTCGGCGACTTCACTTCCGTCGCGACGCCGATTCCGGAGCCCGAAACCTACGCCCTGATGCTGGCGGGCCTGGGCCTGCTGTCGTTCCGGGCGCACCGTCGCCTGAAGAAGTCGCGCGCTTCCGTGCCGGCCTGACCTACTCCCTTAGGCCAGGCCGTCGATAGCCGCCTTGCGCGGCTATTTTTTCGCCTAGCCGATGAGCCGCACGAGCGCGAGCGACAGGGTCGGGAAGAACAGGACCAGGAGGATCCGGACCGCGTCCGCGGCGAGGAAGACGAACACCCCTTTGTAGGTCTCGAGCATCGGCACGTCCGGGGCGAGGCTGTTCACCACGTACACGTTGAGGCCGACCGGCGGGGCGATCAGGCCGATCTCGACCACGGAGAGCACCAGCACGCCGAACCAGATCGCCTTCTCGGTCGAGGTGAGGCCGAAGAGCTCGAGCTCCATCACCAGGGGGAAGAGGATCGGGACGGTGAGGATGATCATCGCCAGCTCGTCCATCACCGAGCTCAGCGCCAGGTAGCCGAGCATGATCATGCCGATCACCGCGAGCGGCGGGACCTGCAGTCCGCTCACCGCCTCGGCGAGGCCCATCGGCATCTGCGACAGCGCGAGCGCGCCATTCAGCATGTCGGCGCCGAGGAAGATCATGAACACGAAGCCCGCGGTCTCGGCGGTGCCGAGGAACGAGCGCTGGAACGCGGCGACGCTCATCTCGCCCTTGAGGAGCGCCGTGAGGAAGGTGGCGGCCGCGCCGACCCCGGCGCCTTCCGTGGGCGTGAAGAACCCGCCGTAGATGCCGCCGAACACCACGACGAAGATCGCGCCGATCGGCCAGACTTCCTTCGCCGCGGCGAGCAGCTCCGCGCGGCTGCGGCGCGCCTGCGCCGGCCCGTGCTCGGGCCGCAGGCGCGTGTAGAGCGCGATCACGCCGACGTAGAGCGCGGCGCCGAGCAGGCCCGGGACCATCGCCGCGGCGAAGAGCTTGGCGATGTTCTGCTCGGCGAGGATCGCGTAGACGACCAGCACCACCGAGGGCGGAATGAGGATGCCGAGCGTGCCGCCGGCGGCGAGCGTCGCGGTGGCGAGGCGGCCCGAGTAGCCATGGCGGCGCATCTCGGGAAGCGCCACCTGGGTGACCGTGGCGCAGGTCGCGACCGAGGAGCCGCACACCGTGCCGAAAGCCGCGCAGGCGAGCACCGAGGCCATCGCCATGCCGCCGCGCAGGTGGCCGATGAGCGCGTTGGCGAACGCGAAGAGCGCGCGCGACAGCCCGCCCTGGGTGGCGAACTGGCCCATCAGCAGGAAGAGCGGGATCACCGAGAGGTCGTAGTTCGACAGCCGCGCGTAGGCGATGCCCTTCAGGAAGTTGAGCAGCGGGCCCTCGCCGGCGATCGAGAAGTAGCCGATGGCGCCCGGCACGAACATCGAGATGGCGATCGGCACGCGCAGCGCCATCAGCGCGAGCATGCCGCCGAACATCGACAGGCCGAGCGAGAGGCCGCTCATGCCCTTTTGCCGAGGGCTTTCGCGAGCGACTCCCACGCGGTGTAGAAGCCGACGAAGGAGGCGAGGGCGAGGGAAGGGACGATGCCGGCATACGGAATCCAGGCCGGCACGCGGCTGATCATCGCGCGCTCTCCGCCGGCGAAGACGGCCTGCGCGCCGATGCCCGCGCGCCAGGCGACCGCGCCGAGCACCAGGGCGAGGAGGAGCGCGCCGAGCGCGTCGAGCGCGGCCTGGCCGCGCGGCGGCACGCGCGTGGTGAAGAAATCGACGATGATGTTGCTGCGGCGCAGCTGGCACCACGGCAGGAAGGCGGCGATGCCGATCGCGCAGCCGAACTGCACCAGCTCGAAATCGCCCTGGACGGGCCGGCCCCAGAGCGCGCGGCCGGCGATGCTCGTCACCGACAT